>JAOZPW010000080.1:10121-14036 GCA_029932545.1 Thermoanaerobaculales bacterium
AATAGTGGAGGCCCCCGAGGAAGGCGATCACCGTACCGCCGAACATCAAATAGTGGAAGTGGGCGACGGCGAAATAGGTATCGTGCAGGTGGATGTTGGTCGAAAGCGCCCCCAGGAACAATCCGCTCAAACCTCCGATGGAGAACAGGAAGAGAAAGGCCAGGACGTAGAGCATCGGCGCCGCCAGGCTGATCGCCCCCTTGTACATTGTCGCCAACCAGTTGAAGACCATTAGCGCGGAGGGAATCCCCACACCGAAGACCAATGCGGAGAAAATTACATTGACCAGTGGGGACTGCCCTGATGTGAACATATGATGTCCCCATCCCAGGAAACTGAACACCGCGACGGCAACTGATGACCACGCGATGAACCTATAACCGAAGATGTGTTTCCCGGAGAACACCGAGACCAACTCGGAGATGATACCCATCGCCGGAAGGATCATGATGAAGACCGCCGGATGTGCGTAGAACCAGAAAAAGTGCTGGTAGAGCACCGGGTCACCGCCGAGAGCCGGGTCGAAGATGCCGACACCCAGCGTCCGTTCTGCTATCAGCAGGAGTACCGTGACCCCCAGAATCGGGGTCGCCAATACCTGGACAATCGCCGTCGAATACAGGCTCCACAAGAAGATGGGCATCTTGAACCAACTCATACCCTCCGGACGCATCGTATGAATGGTTACGATGAAATTGAGGCCGGTGAGGATCGACGAGAAACCGAGAATCAAGGCCCCGAGGGTCATGCCGGCAACCGCTGTACCGGTCGTGGTGCTGTAGGGCGTGTAGAAGGTCCAGCCGGTATCGACTGCCCCGACGACAATCGATACCATACACACAGTTGCTCCCGTGAGCCAACACCAGAAACCCAATAGATTCAGCCGAGGCAGCGCAACATCTTTCGCGCCCAACATCAACGGTAAGACAAAGTTCCCGAGAGCGGCCGGGATTCCCGGAATGATGAACAGGAAGACCATCACTACGCCATGCAACGTGAACATCTTGTTGAAGGTGTCGGCTGTCATAATCGTCGCACCAGGCGTCAGCATCTCGGTGCGAACCAGCAGTGCGAACATGCCCCCGAACAAGAAGGAACTCACGATGGCGACCATGTACATCACCGAGATACGCTTGTGGTCCAGCGTGAACAACCAGGACAAGGGGCCCTTTCCGGTCGTGAGATAGTTCTCTCCTGAGGCACCCTCGGACATCGGTGTCACAACGGCTGAATGTCCTTCGGCCATGCTCATTCCTCCCCCGTCTTGCCGTCAAGCGACTTGATATAGGCAATCAATGCCTCGATTTGGTCATCCTTCATCCGCCCTTGGTAGGTCGGCATCACAGGCTCAAATCCTGCAACGACCTTGGCGTTGGGTTCGAGAACCGATTCACGGATGTAGTCTTCGTCAACAGTAATGATCGACCCGTCCGCCAGGGTTTCTTCTTTGCCGAACACCTTGAAAAACGTCGGTCCCGTACGAGGACTCCCATCGACGCTGTGACACTGTTGACAACCACGAATCTCATACACCTTCCGCCCGCCCTCTTCAGGGGTCATTGTCAGCAGAAAGTTCGAAGCCTTCTCCAGCCACGGCCCGAATTCCCCGGACGGGTGGACGATGACCATCGTCGATGAATCCGAATGACCGGTACCGCAATACTCGGCACAGAAGATGTTGTACTCGCCCGGTTTCGTCGCTTCGAACCAGACGTTGGTATAGCGGCCTGGAACGACGTCCTTCTTGACTCGGAAAGCCGGAACGTAGAAGGAATGGATCACATCAACAGAGGTCATCACCAACTCAACAGGACGGTCGGCCGGAACGTGGAGGTCTTGATCCACATATCCATTGGGATAGGTAAAACTCCAATCCCACTTCTGCCCTGCAACCTGAATCTCGTAGGCATTGGCAGGCGGTGTCGAAATATTGAGATAACTCTTGAATCCGAAAAAGAAAATAATAACGACTACCACGATCGAGATGGCCATCCATGCCATTTCCAGAAAGACGCTATTCGAGGCCGATGGTGATGCAGTCTCGCGACCCTCCCGCCGACGGTATTTGACGACAAACACCATCATCACCACCACGATCAACACAAAGAAGACCACCGAGATCCCGAGGATGAAATTGAACAACCAGTCGACTTCACCGGCTATGGTCGAACTCTGAGGCGGCATCCAGACGGTGGCGCCTCCGTCCTCTGGCATCCGAACCAGGCGCGTTGTCAGGTCGAATAAACCGGTCAGGATCATTTGTCAGACATCCTTCTCATGAAATTCTCCTCAATTGACCATCGAACGAAACAATAGCATCACTTGAGCAATATTAGAAACCAATCAATAATAAAGCGCCGCGAAAACGCGGCGCTCGATAAATCTCGGTAACCCGAGTCAAATGAACAGATCAGGCAAATCGGCGAATGGCAAAGATGCCCACGACCGCCAAGAGGCCGATCATCAAGAACAGACCCAATCGGCCGACTGTCGGAATAGCTTCCAATTGAGGCGGCTGATAGGTGTCGCAGGATGACATCATCGATACGTCATCGATGAAGAAGTTCGACCCGCCACCGCTATTGCCGAAACATTCCGAGTGAAAGGCCAATGTATGGCTCGCGCCATCGTCGTAGCCGGCCAAGGACACCGTCTGCATCGTGTAACCCAGGCTGCCGCACAAAGCGGACCCGCCGTCGAGGCTCCAGACCTGGTTACCGTCGATGGTCAACTCGACATAGTCCGCGGCACTGTCACACACAATGGCCTCAAGCCAGAAATCAATGCTGGCGCCCGGATCGATCGTCACTGCCTGGCTGACGGAACCCTCTTCGAAGGCACCGCCGGCACCACCGAACCAGGCCCAGAAGTCACCGGTGCGTGGTCCGGTTCCTGTGCCCGTTCCGCAACCGGCAACATCGCAGATCGGAGTACCATAATTGGTCGATGCCTCGGCCCAGCCGGCACTTGGCGTACCGGACTCGAAACCGCCGTCGTTGATCGCTTCTCCGCCGCTGATGGAGATATCCAGGGTCGCCGTGTTGTTGGCCGGCGGATCAAAATCGTCACCGGCAATAGCCGCCGTCAGCGGCACCGCAGCACAGCTGGTAAGAGTCGCATTGACGGTGCAGGTGTCACCGGCGCCGTCGGCCAACGTGCCCACGTTCCAGGTAATAGTCCCACCCGCTGCAGTGGCGCCGCAGGAAGTCCCTGAAACTGTGACTGACGCCGGGTAGGTTCCCGTGACGACGACGTTGGTCTGAGTACCACCACCGAGATTGGCTGCGCCGAGATCCCAGGTAAAGGGCTCGTTCAAGGCCAGGTTCCCCGCAGCGCTGGTCAGAGTCACTTCAAGATCACCACCGAGGGTCGGCATCGAAAAACAAACCCCGGCATCGGCGGGCAAACTGGCCGCCGTATCACAAACGTAGGTCAGTCCAATGTCCGCCGCGGCATTCTGGATTCCGGTCGTAGAACTGTCGCCGGCTTCAGGATTCCGATCGTCCCACTGAACGACCATCTCACCCGAGCCGTGATAGAGGATGATTTCAAAATCGAAAGGCACACCGGTATTCCCATAGTGGACTGCCTCGTCCCACAGAAAAACCGTGCAAGAACCTGCGCCGGTCGAATCCGGACGAGGACATGCGGCAAAATACTCGTGATAGCCCGTTGATGTGACCAGGTCATCGTGAACCCCGCAGATCCGGGCGCCGGAGCCGGTGCTCGGGCTGGCCGGTAGCGGACAGTCGTTGGTCAAATCCCCGCCTGCATCATCCGTTGAACTCAGGAAACCGTTGGAGTTGAATCCAACCGAGTTCATCGTCGAATCATAAAGCGACATAGCCTCGCTCAGGGCCACCGAAGCTCCAGCATCGTCACCCAGGGCAACCGAGGTTCCCGTACCGGAAATAT
>JAOZPW010000336.1:0-1136 GCA_029932545.1 Thermoanaerobaculales bacterium
AATTGTAATTTTAAAATTATCTAAAACCTGCCTCCGGAAGAGCCTTCGCCAAGAAACGTTTTGGAACGATTCCAGGTATAGCATCATGCGCATTCCCGCCATTTCTTACCCAAAAAGTGGTGAATATCACCGTTCTCTGCGAATCATGGTGAAGTTGCCGGCGCCGTTTTGGGTTTTCATATGGTAGAGTCACGGTCGCTGAAAAAGGGGATTTATACTCCCTGAATTCGTCTGTCGGCCGGTTGTTGGATCTGCAGACGAGCAAACAAGCTCCCTTTAACGGAGGTCCCTCATGAAAACGTCAACCGCTTTCCGTCTATTGTCCGTGTCCTGCCTCTTCTTGATGCTCAGCCTCAACGCCGGGGCCGGACAATTGACTCTCGACTACACCTTTGACTGCCCGCAGGTCACGACTGTGAAAATCGGCGATACCCTGTACCACCGCGTGATCCTGGAAGGCGCCACCAACGGTGGCCCGGTGGGAAGCCCGGCACTTCCGGCCACCGGAGCGCAGATCCTGCTTCCCCTTGGTTCAGAGGTAATGAGCGTCGAGGTCACCGGAGGAGAACGGGTGCTTCTCGGTTCCGACCTGCTGGTGGAACCGGTGGGCCTCCCCTACCGGCTGATGGACGGCCCCGAGTCGGCCGCCCTGCCGACGCCGGATGAGTCGATCTACGGTTCTGCCGACAGTTACCCCGCGGCCAACTTTGAGGAGATCGGCGCCCAGTCGTTCCGCGGCTACCAGATCCTGGTTCTCCGGCTGCAGCCGGTAGACTACATCCCGGCCACCGGCGAGCTTTTCTACAGCCCCAATTTGCGGGTGGTGGTAGAAACGGAAGAGACAGACAATGTCCCGGCCTTGTTGCGCGGTTTCGAAGGTGACGCATCCGAGGTCCGCGGCCGTGTCGACAACCCGAAGGTGATCGGCAGCTACGAGGCGGCCGGAACCCGAGGCACTCGGGCCTACGAGTTGATGATCCTCACCACCGACGCACTCGCCGGGTCGTTTGCTGCGCTCAAGACGTTTCACGACGGCCAAGGCCTGGCCACCGAGATCCACACCACCACCGACGTGGGGAGCAATGATCCGGCCGCCGTCCGTGACTACATTCGAAATGCCTACCTCAACGACGGCA
>JAOZPW010000336.1:1146-3761 GCA_029932545.1 Thermoanaerobaculales bacterium
ACGTGCTGATCGGAGCTGACGACAGCATCATCCCGGCCCAGGACTTGTATGTGGACTCACTGGCCGGTTACACCGAATCGGCCATGCCCGGCGATATTTATTTCGGCTGCCTCGACGGCACCTGGAACGAAGATGGTGATGGAAATTACGGTGAGCCGAACGACGGCGCCGGCGGCGGCGATGTGGATCTGTTGGCAGAGGTCTTCGTGGGCCGATGCGCGGCAAAAAACACCACCGAGGTCGACCGTTTCGTCACCAAGACCATCTGGTATCTGAGCGGCTCGCACAACCAGCCCGCCGAGGTGCTGCTGGTAGGCGAGTATCTCGGTTTTGGCGGGATCTCCGACTATGCCGCCGCCACCCTCGAGGAACTGGAAGACGGGGCCAGCACCCACGGCTACACCACCGTGGGCATCCCCACCGCCGATTTCACGGTCACCGAGATGTTCGAACGGGATATGTCCTGGTCCCAGTCGACCCTTGCCACGGCGATCAACAACGGTGTGCACATCCTCAATCACCTCGGCCACGGCGACAACCAATATGCGATGAAGTTCTACAACTCTGACGTGCTGAGCCAGCTGGACAACACTGAGCTGCTCTTTCTCTACTCCCAGACCTGTCTGGCCGGCCACCACGACGGCACGGACTGCTGGGCCGAGACGATGAATGTCAAGACCGACCACGGCGCCTTTGGCCTGGTGATGAACGCCCGTTACGGCTGGGGTGACTACAACACCACCGATGGCCCCTCCCAGCGTTTCAACAGAGAGTTCTGGGACGCGGTATTCGAAGAGTCGATGCCCGAGGTCAGCAAGGCCAACCAGGATTCCAAGGAAGACAACCTCTACCGCATCAACGAGCCCTGCATGCGCTGGTGTACCTACGAGCTCAACCTCTTCGGCGACCCGGCCGTGGCCATCCAGGGCGCCGAGGTGACCGGGATGAGGGTCACCCCCAGAGATTCCTTCGATACTCAGGGAATGAGCGGCGGGCCCTTCAGCCCGTCGAACAAGGTCTACACCATCGAGAATATGGATGCTACCGCTATCGACTACACGGTGAGCAAAACCCAGAGCTGGGTTGATCTGTCTTCCACCGGCGGCCACCTGCCGGGTGGTGGTTCGGCCACGGTCACCCTCTCGATCAACTCCGAGGCCGACTCGCTGGGCAACGGAATGTACTCTGACACCATCAGCTTCACCAATGGCACCAACCATGACGGAGATACCACCCGAACTGTCAACCTCCAGGTGGGTGTCGCGACGGAGCAGCATTTGTGGGACATGACGACCGACCCCGGTTGGACCACCGAAGGCCTCTGGGCCTACGGCGTTCCCAGCGGTTCCGGTGGCGAAAGCTACGGCAACCCCGATCCCAGCAGCGGTCACAGTGGGGACAGCGTCTACGGCTACGATCTCAGCGGCGACTATGCGGACAACCTCCCCGAAACACATTTGACGACCACCGCCTTCGACTGCACCGACCTGGCCCAGGTTTCGGTGAAGTTCTGGCGTCACCTCAACGTCGAGCAGCCAAGTTACGACCACGCCTACCTGCGGGTCAGCTCCGACGGCGTCAACTGGTCCGACGCATGGCAGAACACCTCCGAGGTCACCGATTCCTCATGGACCCAGGTGGAGTACGACATCTCGGACGTCGCTGACGGCCAGAGCACCGTCTATCTTCGCTGGACCATGGGTACCACCGACTCCGGGTGGCGGTATTCCGGCTGGAACATCGACGACGTGGAAGTCTGGGGCCTGGAAAGTGTGGCTCCTCCCTTGTTCACTGACGGCTTCGAATCCGGCGATATGAACCAGTGGAACGGGAATTTCTAGAGAAGCCTGGCACCACTTGGTGTTTTGCCGTATGGGCTGGTCGTGGGGCGTTTGAGTTGGTTATCGTGTAACCTGAGCCGATGGCGAAACGAATAGAGGGAAAGTCGATTTTGAAACAGGGGCCGTCCACGGCGTGGGAGCGCGCGGTCGTGCACACGGCGAGAATCTTCGCCATCGTGGCGCTGGTCGTGTCCGTCCTGCTCGCCGTCGGATTCACTGGAGCAGGAGTGCCAGTATGGCTGTCACTTCCCCTCTCGCTCCTGGTCACGTACCTGGTCTACGCCGGCATGACCCGAAAGATCCGGCGCCGCCGCAGAATCCTCGCCCAGCCTTTCCCCACCGAGTGGGAGGAGATTCTCCAACGCGAGGTGGTCTTCTTCCGAGCTCTCGAAGGAGAAGACCAGGCGCACTTTCGTCGTGAACTCCAGGTCTTCCTCGGCGAGAAGCTGATCACGGGAATCGGCTTCGATCTCGACATGACCACCCGCGTGCTAACGGCTGCCAGTGCCGTGATCCCGATCTTCGGATTCCCTGACTGGGAATGGGACCAGATCAGCGAGGTTCTCGTCTACCCCGATCGCTTCGACCAGGCTTATGCCTTCGAGGGCGACAACGAGCGGAACACCCTGGGCATGGTCGGGACCGGAGCGCTCAACCGGCTGATGATCCTCTCGAAGCCCGATCTACTCGCCGGCTTCCGCAACTCAACAGACAAGCGGAACGTCGGCGTGCACGAGTTCGCCCACCTGGTGGACAAGTCGGACGGGACCATCG
>JAOZPW010000081.1 GCA_029932545.1 Thermoanaerobaculales bacterium
CTTTCGGCGGGCTCCGGCTTGGCGACCTTCGGCACCCCCTCCTCGGCCGGCGTTCCCGACTCCTTTGCCGCCCACACTCTGGTTCTGCCCCTGGACGACGACAAGGCCCTTGAGGGACTTTTCGCCGAGAGGGGAGACCGGCTGGCTGCAGTTCTGATGGAGGGAATTCCGGCAAACGCAGGTCTTCTCATCCAGCGGAAGGAGTACTTGCAACACTTGAGGGAACTCTGTACTGCCCATGGAGTCCTGCTGATCCTCGACGAAGTCATCACGGGCTTTCGGGTGGGGGCCGCCGGCGCCGCCGCCCTCTACGGCATCACGCCCGACCTGATGACCTACGGCAAGATCATCGGCGGTGGCCTGCCCGTCGGCGCCTACGGAGGCCGGCGGGAGCTGATGGAACAGCTGGCGCCTCTGGGCCCCGTCTACCAGGCGGGAACGCTCTCGGGCAACCCCGTGGCCATGGCCGCCGGCGCCGCTACTCTCCGCCGGTTGCTGGACGACGACGGCGCCGCATGGGACCGGCTCGACTGCATCGCCGGGCGACTCCAGGAGGGGATTGAGGGCGCCTTCCGAACGGCGTGTCTTCCATTTTCCGTGGCCAGGGTAGGCTCGATCCTCTGGCTCTCCCTCCAGGAGGGATCACCGCCTCGGCGTTTTGAGGACATCGACGATTCCGCCGCCGGGCGCTACGCGGCGCTCCACGCCGCGCTCCTGGAAGAGGGTGTCTACCTGGCCCCTTCGGCCTACGAGGTGATGTTTGTCTCCACGGCCCACGACGAGGCCGCCATTGATGAGACCGTCGCCGCCTTTGGGCGGGCTGTGGGCCGGATCTGAGGAGCGTTGACGGGTCATTGAGGTAATGGCCCCCCAGAAAAGTGCCAGGTACATGGAACTAGTGATATGCTCCGTATGGAGGTCGACGGATCATGCCGAGGACGAAACGGGTGTTCTTTGACGGGGCTGTGTATCACGTCTACAACCGCCTTGCGCGGGGGGAGAGGGTGTTCACATCAGATGACATGGCGTCTGAGTTTGCGGAGTTGGTGCGGGAAGTGACGACCCGGGATGGTGTGAGGGTTTTCGCGTGGGCTGTACTTCCGAACCACTATCACCTTGCGTTGCAGGCCGGGCCGGTGCCGCTGGCAAGGACAATGAAGACGCTGCACTGGCGAACAACCCGGCGGGTCAATTGGGAGATGAAAGTGTTCGGCCCGCTGTGGCAGGGCAGATACCGGGCCAAGCTGGTGGAAGACCAGCAGTACCTCGATCGTCTCCTGTCGTACATTCACCTCAACCCAGTAGTGGCTGGTCTGGCGGAAGATCCCGCAAAGTACCGTTGGAGCGGCCATCGGGACATTTTAGGCCTTCGGAAGAAGCCCATAGTCGATGTCGATGAGGTACTGCGTATTTTCGGCGAAACCCGCCGGGGAGCGCGGGCGGCCTATAGACGGGCGATTCGAGGGACAAGCGATGCGACCTGGATCGGGGAGGCGCCTGGCCACCTTCCGTGGTGGCGATTGGGCCGCACACCGCGCAGCGACAAGGAAGACCCCGAGGTTGCCGGGAAAGCACGAAGGGAAGCGGACTCGCGGCGACAGATGCGAGAACGACCCGAACTCGAGATAGGTGTTTTCGTCGAGTGCGTGGCGGGAGCAATCGGGACCGACCTTGAGAATCTCAGGGGCAGGGGGAAAGGGTACGAAGTGTCGAGGGCGCGGGAGTTGCTCGCAACTCTGGGTGTGGAGCGGTACGACCTTCGGGTGAAAGACCTCGCGGAGTATCTCAACAAGCACCCGGTGACGGTTACGGATTGGGTCATGCGTGGTGTACGCCGCCGCGCCGAGGACCCAGAAACGGCGGCCAGGATTGAAGCCCTGGATCGTAACCTGTGCGAACGATTCGGAGAAAAAGACTAGATGCATGTACCTGGCACTTTTTTGTACCTGGCACTTTTTTTTCTTTTTCCGTATTCGCCGTGCTGCTCGCAGTCGGCGCCGGTTGGCTGGGTGAAGCCCTGGACCGTGTGCAGTCGTTCGAGGTCTGGGCGCGGCGGGTTACGGCAGTGGTCTTCATCGGCGTCGGTGTGTACGAGACTCTACGCTCGACGTTGTACCTGATCTGATCACGAACATCGGTATTTGCCCGGCCTTCGGGGTCGCTTCGCGTCCCCGCTCGGTGCATTTCCCTCAAGGGCAACAATGTCGAAATCGGGAGAGCATTGCCCTTGAGGGAAATGACCTCGGCATTGACGGCGTTGGCCGAGACTCGATTGCAGGCGCGCTCGCCGAGGGTTGCCCGGTGTCGCCCTTCTTCGCATCGACGGATTGGTTGAGAGTTCTGCCCGGTGAAGAGAGGGCGCACCCGGCACGCCCGTTTTGGGGATTTGGGCGCTCTTGGTTTTGTGCGTCGGCGTTGGCTGTTCGGGGGGTGATGCCGTCGCTGTCCCGGTCGCCGCCGCGGTCCCGGTCTCGGCCGCCGTCGCGGTTTACGGCCCCGGTTTCGCGGACGCGGTTTTCGGCTCCGGGTCAAAGTGTCAGGAAGTGGGCGGTAGGCCTGAAATGGCTGCCGTCAGCAGGGTTCGGAGTTCCTCCCCGGCGTCCGGGTAGAGGGGTGACAGCGCCTCGTTGTTCATGGCGAGAAGCAGGCCGGAAGGAGGGTTGATCAGCGGTTCCAGTGCGCCTGCGAGCAGGAACGCCCGGCGCAGGATTACAAAACCGCCACCGGTTCCAAGGTTCGGACAGCGGGACTCCACGAGGGCGCCGGTCTCTTCGAACCGCTGAAGACGCCAGGTCTCGAGATCGAGGACCTGTGCCATCTCCACGGTATGACGATCAGCCATCACCGGCAGTATGGACAGCAGACGGCACAAGAGGGGACGTTTCCGGAGGCCCACCGCCAGCAGCTCGGCGAGTTCGGGTGGCAGGAGCCTCTCCGGGGCTTCCTGAATCTGGGTTTCAAGGTCGTCGAGCCAGGCGGATGTCTCCTCTCGAAGCAGACGAAAAGTGAGACCCTCCAGGGAACCGAAGTGGATGGAGGCCGTACCCTGCCGCACCTTGGCGGTACGATCGACGGCTTCGAGGGTCAGCTCTCCAGTCGACTGGGAAAGGAGCGCCTTCCGTGCAGCCTCGAGGATTGCCGTTCGGTCAGAAGAGCGGTCTGTCTTGAGCTGCGCCAAGCGTTTCCGATCGATTAATTTCCCCATGACGCCATCATAACCCGGAGGGCTACCGGATGCCGGCGCTTGGCGGCTTATTCTCGAAATGCTTCGAAACAACGATGCACAAATCAAGCCGACGCCACACAAAAGACTTCAGTTGGAGAGGTTGCCTGGATCCGGCTTCACGGGCAAACGCCAAAAACATTTCGATAACGACAACGGTAACAGGCTCGGGCTCGGGTAGGGCTCCGCAATGTTTTGGATTTCTACCCGGCGGGGCCGGTCGGGTTCCTCATGTTTTCGGCTCCGCCGTGCCCGGCATGTTGCTTGCAAGTAACGGGGCTGAGGTGTCGGCAGTTGAAACGAAACACAAAAGGGCAGCGGATACAGAGGTGGGCGGCGGATCTTGCGCTCGGAAAAGGGGTTATGACCCTGGACGAGAAAGAAGGCTCGGGATTTCCACGCACCGCATTTTCGGGATTGGGCTCTACTCTCCGGAGAAAAGTCCATATCTTGGCCCGGTCGGGACGATTGATGTTTGCCGGTGTTTCGCGATGGTGCCTGAGAGAGTTACGAATTCGTAACATATCTCTCGGTTGAGCTTGGGAGGTTATTGATGGCGCAGCCTGCAGAACGGCTCTGGGATCCTAAACCTGCGAACGGTCCAGCCGATCAACCACGGTACGTGATTGCAGCCCGGAAGATTCTCGAGACCTGCCGCGGGGAGGGTCCGGCGAATTGTGTGGCCCGGTGCCCGCTTCATGTGGATGGACGTGCATACGTTCAGCTTGCCAAGGAAGGCCGGTTTCGGGAGGCGCTCCAGAAGGTCCGGGAAGAACTTCCGTTCCCGGGTGTCCTGGGATATGTCTGTGATCATCCGTGCGAGCTTCATTGCAAGAGGGTGGATGATGATGAACCGGTCCGGATTCGTGACGTCAAGCGCTTTCTCGCGGAGTGGGAACCGGGTGAACCGGAGCACCTGCTCGATATGGCGCCAGAGAGGGGAAAGAGCGTAGCGGTTGTTGGTGCAGGACCGGGAGGACTGCTGGCAGCTCATGATCTGCGGCGCAAGGGTTACAAGGTCACGGTCTTCGAACGTGACGATCAGATCGGTGGCTGTTTGGTCAATCGAATTCCGGAATGGCGACTTCCCCAACGAGTGGTGGAGAGGGATCTCTCGGTGATCGAGGCCCTTGGAATCACGGTGCGGACAGGCGTGGAAATTGGCCGGAGCCTGAGTCTCGACGAACTCAGGGAAGGTCACGACGCGGTGCTGCTTCTGGTCGGTTACGCAGGAGCTCGCCGTCTGGCCGACCTGGGTAAAGGTCTCCGAAGGAGGGCGTCGGGGGTGCTGGTGGCGGATCCCGTAACCTGTGAAACAGGCATCGCCGGGGTATTTGCTGCTGGAGACGCCGTCAGTGGGCCGGCAACTGTAATCACGGCGCTCGCCCTTGGCCGCCGCGTTGCGGAGTCGGCCCATCGCTTCCTGGCTGGGGAGGATCTTCGGTCCGGCCGGCAGGCGCCGATACCTCAGAAGCTCCTGTGGGGGCTGGAGGTTTCGGAGGAGGAGCGCCGCAGTCGGACACGGCAGCCGGTGATGTTGACTCCAGCCAACGAGCCCATGACCGAGGAGGAGGTTTTTGCCGAGGGCGAGCGGTGCCTGGACTGCGAGTGCGGTCTGTGTGTCCAGGATTGCGAGTTCCTGGAGGCATCATGCGAGTCCCCAAAGGACCTGGCCCGAATGGTGTTGCACGACTTCGAGAGCCCCGAAACTCTCAAGATGATGTACTCCTGCAACATCTGCGCCCTGTGCGATACGGTGTGCCCGGAGGACTTGGATACCGGAGCGATGCTGCTCGATGCGCGGCGGGAGGCCGTCAGGCGAGGTCTTGGGCCATTGCCTGTTCACAAGCCCATTGTCAGCTACTTTAACGCGGGCATCTCGAAGGCTTTCACGCTGATCAAGAGCGAGCCGGGCCGGCAACGCTCCAAACGGCTGTTTTTCACGGGGTGTGCCCTTCCCGCAGTAGCTCCGGCCAATACGCGGGTCGTCTATGAAGAGCTTCGGCGGCACTACCCGGGGACCGGTGTATTGATGTATTGCTGCGGCGCCCCTGTGGAACTCTTGGGGATGGACGAGGAGTTCGAGAAAGCGAGCGAGGAGATCCTTCGCCAGGCCGAAGCGGTTGGTGCGGAGGAGCTGATCACGGCGTGCCCCGACTGCTCCCACACCCTCAAGAGCAGCGTGCCGGAACTGAAGGTCCGGACGGCGTGGGAGTTGCTTGCGGGCGTCTGGCAACCTCCGAGGCTCCGTGAGGGCGCCGAAGTAGCGGTCCACGACTCCTGCAAGGTCCGTGGGCAGTTGGATGTGTGTTCGTCGGTCCGAACCCTGCTTGATGCCGGTGGGGCTGCGGTGGAGGAGATTGAGTACAACGGGGAGAAGGCCCGGTGCTGCGGTTTCGGCGGGATGATCTACCCGGTCGACCCCGAACTCTCCCAGAAGGTAACGCGCCGGCGGGGGGAGGAGAGTGAGTTGCCGATGGTCACCTACTGCGCCGGCTGTCGTATGGCGCTCAAAGGGACCGGGAAGGAATCAATCCATATTCTCGACTTTCTTCTGGATCCGGACTGGGAATCCAAGTCGCGGGAGAAACCCCCCGGAGGTCTCGCCCGGTATCTGAACCGGCTACGAACCAAGTGGGACTTCAAGCGGATGAAACCACTCGAGAAACGGTGAGGGAGGGCCCATGAACGGACAACTGGTGACCATCACCGTCAACGGACAGGAAGTGGAGGCGGAAACCGGGACTGGTCTGCTCGATGTGCTTCGGGGGCTGGACCTGGACATTCCGACCTTGTGCCACGATGATCGGCTGACGCCGTTCGGCGGCTGTCGCCTTTGTGTTGTGGAGCGAAAGGACGGGCGTGGGGGGTTGATTCCAGCCTGTTCGACCCCCGTGCAACGTGGGATGGCGATCGAGACCGAGACGGACGAGGTGATCGAAAGCCGTCGAAGAAACCTTCAGCTCTTGGTGCTCAATCACCGGATGGAGTGCCCCGTCTGCGAGCGTAGCGGGGATTGCCGCTTTCAGGAACTGATCTACCTCTATGGCGTTCCGGAAGAACAACTTCTCTTCGAGCGGGTCCGGCATCCCCGGGACGAGGATTCTCCCGTGATCGTGCGGGACCCCGAGAAGTGTATTCTGTGTGGCAAGTGCGTCCGGCTGTGTGATGAGGTTCAGGGCGTAGCCGAGATAGGCTTGGTCAGCCGCGGGCTGGAGGCGGTCGTTACCACCATGCTCGATCGTCCTCTGGACTGTGAGTTCTGCGGACAGTGCGTCAACGCCTGCCCGGTGGGCGCCCTGATCGCCAAACCGTATATCAACGAGATTCCCGCGTGGCTTCGGGAGCACCGGACGACGGTCTGCTCGTGTTGCTCCTGCGGGTGCGAACTCGATGCGGAGCTGTACGAGGGTCGGATCATCCGGGTGACGTCCAGCCCCGGAGGCGGGGCGAACGACGGGACTCTGTGCGCAAAAGGATGGCTGGGCTGGGATATTCTGTCGAACCCGGAGCGATTAACACGCCCCCTGGTCCGGAAAGATGGCGGCCTTGAGGAGGCTTCGTGGGCAGAGGCGCTTGCAGTCGTTGCGGATGCGGCCTCAAAAGCACGGGGTGAAGGGCGCCGGATAGCGGCTGTCGCCACACCGCGGTTGACCAACGAGGACGCATTGCTTCTAAGGCATCTGGTGGAGGATGGCCTTGGCAGTGACTGGATTGGCCTCGGTCCGGAGGCCGGTGTCCGTGCCCTGCTGGAAGGCGTAACGCCGGTGTTGGGCGGCCCCTTCTCCACAGCATCGTTGCAGGACCTCAAAGAGGCGGACCTTGTTCTCGTGTTGCGTGGAGATCCGGGACGAACGCATCCGTTGGCAAAAAACATCCTTGTGCGCCGCCACCGGCAGCAGGATTTGCCCTTCGCCCTCGCTGCGACCTTCACCGGAGGGCTCGAGCGCCATGCTCGACCCTTCCTCCGGCTGGCGCCCGGAACAGAGCCGGCCCTGATGCGTTTCCTCGGGAGGGAGCTGGCCGGGCAAGGGGTGCTGGATGACACCGTAGAGGGATACCGAGAGTGGAACGAGTCGCTGGAATCGTATACGGGCAGCTGGGCGGCCGAAGTGACCGGGGTGCCGGAAGAAACGCTGGCACAGTTTGCCCAGTCAATGGCCGTTGCTCAAAAAGTGGTCGTCGTCGTGGTGACCGGTCGTGGACTTCCCGGAGACGAGGCCGAGACTGCGCGGGATGCCGCCTCACTCGTGGCGGCTTTGGGGGCAAAGGCGGGGTTGCTCGTGCTGGGGGAGAAGGCTAACCTCCAGGGATGCCTCCATGCGGGACTCGCCCACAAGTCTCCACAGGAGATGCTGCGAGTGGCGAGGGAAGGTGATTTGGGTTGGCTTTACCTGGTCGGCCAGGATCCTGTGGGGGCCTGGCCGCGGTCCCTGTCCGTGCGTGATGCACTCAAGAGTGCCCCATTCGTTGTGGTTCAGGATGCGTTTCTGACGGGAACTGCGCGTCTGGCCGATGTCGTACTGCCGGCGGCGATCCTGGTCGAGCGGCAGGGAACGGGGATTGGCTCCGATGGAGAGATTCGTCGATACACACGTATCGTTGAACCACCGGAAGGGGCGCTTCAAGATGGTGTGATCATTCGCGGTCTGGCGAAACGGTTGGGAATCGAGCTTCCCTCCGAAATAGATACGACGGCGGCGGCGATCGGCCTGACGAAGTACGAGCGGCGGGAGGCACGGCTTGCTCCTGTCGGCTCGATGAATCCGGCGCCCATCGCCGAGGGTTTTCTGCTCGATCCGTCGCCCCAACTCTTTCACTCGGGATCGACGACGACTCGAAGCTCTCTTCTTCGGGGGCTTGCACCCGGCATCACGGTTTGGATCGCGCCTGCGGACGCGGAGGCGGAAGGCCTGTGCAATGGCGACGCGGTTCGGCTGGTTGCCGAAGGCCGTGAGGTGCTGCTTCAGGCCGGTATCGACCGGCGGGTTGCCCCGGGAACGGTGGTCGCGCCCTGGCAAAGCCGGAGCGATGGAGCGTCGCGACTGATCGGGGAGGGAGACGAGGTCGTGACGGTTCAATTGAGGAGGTCGTAATGGCGGAGATGCGAAACGAAGTCACCGAAGAACCTGCGGGCTCCGGGCTTATTGACGCCCAGGCGCCGGAGGAGATCGATTCGGAAGCGTACCGTATCGTTGACCGGTATGTCTCCGAACAACCCGGTGGGCAGGAGCAGCTGATTCCTCTGCTGCATCGCGTGCAGGAGTACCTGGGATACCTTCCCTTTCCGGTCCAGGAGTACGTCGCCGGGAAATTGGGCCTCTCCCCGGTGGAGGTGTACGCTGTTGTTAGCTTCTACCATTTCTTCACGACAACGCCACGAGGGCGTTACCAGTTGAAGGTGTGCATGGGAACGGCGTGCTTCGTCAATAACGCCCAGACCATCTGCGATGTCCTGGGGGACCTCAGTGGCATAGAACTTGGCGGTGTCACTGAGGATCGCCTGTTCAGCCTGGAACAGGTCCGTTGCATCGGCGCTTGTGGGCTTGCCCCGGCGTTGATGGTCAACGATGAGGCTCATGGCCATTTGACTCCCATTACCGTTCGCAAGATCTTCCGAAAGCTCAAGTCGGCGGCCCGGAAAGAAAAAAATTCCGCCGGAGGGGAGGCAGACAGTGAAAACAAACACTGAGTCTTCGCCCGCGGCTGTTCGTCCGCTGGGCAGGGAGGCCATGGCGGCCATCCGCGAGTGCGTCCGGCCCGTAATCGAGGAGCGTCTGGTCACTCGGAGGGGAGTGGCGCCACTACGGCGTGAGGTGCTGGTGTGCCACGGCGGGGCCTGCATCTCCTGTCGTGCCGTGCCAGTTGCCGACCTCATGGAGGCCGCCATCGATCAGGCCGGTCTGGCCGATCAGGCACGGGTTGTTCGGGTGGGCTGCATGGGGCTCTGCGATGCCGGACCGTTGGTTTTGGTATCGCCGGACGGGGTCTACTACCCCCGTGTGAACGAGGACCTGGCCGGCCGGATCGTCAAGGAACATCTCTCATCAGGCGCTGTGATCGAAGAGGAGGAGCTGAGTTGGGAAGGGCCAGATGGCGAGATGCTTCGGAGCCGGGAGGTGCCCTTCTTCGCGCGGCAGATGAAAATAGCACTGCGCAATTGTGGAGTGATCGATCCGGGTAGCCTCGAGGAGTACATCGCCGCGGATGGTTATGCTGCCCTGGAGAAGGTGCTCTTCGAGATGGCGCCGGATCAGGTCCTGACCGAGCTCAAGCGCGCCGGCCTTCGGGGCCGGGGCGGCGCCGGCTTTCCGGTGGGCCTCAAGTGGCAGTTCGTTCATGATACTCAAGGGGACGTGAAGTACGTCGTCTGTAATGCGGATGAGGGCGATCCCGGCGCCTTCATGGATCGGAGTATCCTGGAAGGGGATCCCTATTCGGTGGTCGAGGCAATGACCATCGCCGGGCGAGTTGTTGGGTCGAACCAGGGTTACGTCTACGTTCGTGCCGAGTACCCTCTGGCCATCGAGCGCCTCGATGCATCCCTCAATAGCGCCCGGAGCAGCGGTCTGCTGGGTAAAGATATACTCGGATCAGGTTTCGACTTCGACCTGGAGATCAGGATCGGGGCAGGCGCTTTCGTGTGCGGGGAGGAGACGGCCTTGATGAACTCCATCGAGGGCAAGCGTGGGATGCCGCGCCCGAGGCCTCCTTTTCCGGCCCAGAAAGGGCTGTGGAAACGCCCGACTCTGCTCAATAACGTGGAGAGCTGGGCCAATATTTCTCCGATCCTGTTGCGCGGTGCGAAATGGTACTCCTCAATCGGAACCGAGCGCAGTAAAGGAACCAAAGTGTTCGCCCTGGCAGGGGCCATCCGGAACACCGGACTTGTCGAGGTCCCCATGGGTATTTCCCTGCGGGAGGTCGTGGAGGATCTCGGTGGGGGAATCCGTTCTGGACGGCCCTTCAAGGCGGCGCAGTCCGGGGGGCCTTCGGGTGGCTGTGTGCCGGCTGCGGCGGCAGACGTTGCCGTGGACTATGAATCGCTCCAGGAACTCGGGGCGATCATGGGATCAGGTGGCCTGATCGTCATGGACGAAACGACCTGCATGGTGGAACTCGCCCGATTCTTCATGGAGTTCATCGTGGACGAGTCGTGCGGCAAGTGTCCACCGTGCCGGATTGGGAACCGTGTGATGCTCAGCATCCTGGAGAGGATTACGAAGGGCGAGGGACAGGAAGACGACCTGGGACTGTTGGAACGTCTGGGCGAACACATTCAACTCAGTTCCCTCTGTGGGCTGGGTCAGACCGGTCCCAACCCAGTGTTGTCCACCCTGCGCCATTTCCGGGAGGAGTACGAAACCCATGTACGAGAGCGCCGGTGTCCGGCAGGTCAGTGCCGGGCGCTGCTCACATATACTATTATTGAGGATCTGTGCAACGGGTGTCACGTCTGTGCCAAGGCGTGTCCGGTGGACGCCATCGGTGGCGAGATCAAGAACGTGCACCTGATTGATCAGGAGGTGTGCACCCACTGTGGCGCCTGCTTGACCGCATGTCCGACAGGGGCGATTGAGGGAAAATAAGGAGGCAATCATGGCCGAAAAAGTGATTCTTCTCGTTGACGACGACGATGTGTTCGTGGAGGCAGTATCGGCGGTGCTGGAGAGCCAATACCGTGTACGTAGGGCCGCCAACGGAACCGAAGGTCTGGAGATGATCGCGGAGGAACGGCCCGACGTGGTCATCCTCGACGTGATGATGGACTACCTTTCGGAAGGCTTCGAGGTGGCGCGGAAGCTCCGGAACGATCCGGCGACGGTGGACCTGCCGATCATCATGCTGACCGGCGTGGATCAGGTCTACAACGTCCGGATGGAAGTGGATGAGTCCTGGGTGCCGTGCGAGCTCTACCTTGAGAAACCGGTGGCCCCGGGAGATCTGCTCCGGCATATTGCCGAGGTTCTTGGAGAGCAATGAAACCGGAAGTATCTAAGGTCGACTACCTCTTTGCCGACGAATTGTTTGGACGTCTCGTCTGGTTCGTCAGACTCCGTTGGATTGCGGTGGCCGGCCTGGTGGCCGCTTCCCTGATCGGTCCTTTCCTCGGTCTGCCGGGCGTCTGGCCGGCACTCCTCGTGGTGGGGTCCTTCGTTGCGGTCTTCAATATCATTTTTATATATCACCTGGGATGGAGATCGAGGAGAGAACGACCCTACGAACACCTGCGTTCCTGTGCTGTCCGGCAGATTGTGGCGGATCTGGCGGCGTTGGTGGTGACGGCTCACTTTACCGGTGGACTCCAGAGCCCGGCGTTGCTCTTCTTCGCCTTTCATATGGCCATCGGCACCATTATTTTGCCCACGCGGATCATGTACATCGTGGCCACCTGTACTTCCGGGGCGATGTTTGCCGTCTACATGCTGGAGAACACCGGTGTACTGGCCTTCCATCCCCTGGACCCATCCCGAGGCATGTGCGGCGCTGCCTGCCAATTCAACATGCCGGCTTTCATCTTCGCTCTGGTCGGGGTCGTTGCACTGACGGACTCGGTGACGAGCCGATTCAAGAAACGGAACCTCAAGCTCTGGGAGACCACCCGGGAGTTGCGCCAGAGTACGGACGATCTCCAGCGGACCCTGGAACAGGTGGAGACCGTGGAGCAGCGCAAATCCCACTACATGAGGATCTCCGCCCACCAACTCCGTTCGCCCCTTGCGACGGTGCGGACTTCTCTTCAGGTGTTGACCGAGGGCTATGTGGAGCCCGGAACGGATCGTGGCAAAAAGCTGCTTGAGGGAGCACTGGAACGGTTGGATGACTTGCTGGTGACCGTCAACGGACTCCTCGATCTGGCCAAGATGCGGGAAGGACGGGCCCGGGCGCCATGGACCCGGAAGGTCAATATCAACCAGCTTCTGGCTGATATCCTTGACGCTTTGGAACCTCTGGCCCGGGCCCGGAGTATTCGGCTTGTCCCCGACTTTGAGGGGGTCGTGATCCTCGACTGGGGGGTCCCCCCCGACCTGATCTACGCCTTCGAGAACCTGATCGAGAATGCCATCAAATACTCCAGGGAACGGGGCGAGGTGACGACGCGCCTCCACCTGAACGGAGACCGTGCGACGGTGGAGGTGGTAGACCACGGGATCGGCATTCCGGAGAAGTTCCTGGTTGACGTGATGCACGAGTTTGTCAGGGCGCCCAATGGCAAGAAACACGCTCCCCAGGGCACTGGGCTTGGCCTGGCCATCGCCCGGGAGGCCGTGGAGGCCCATGGGGGAACCTTGGAGCTTCGGAGTCGGGAAGAAGAGGGGACAACCGCAACGGTGTCGCTTTCGATTCACGTGAAGCCGTTAAAAGGATCTACTGAGCTGGTTGGCGAGCCCTGATGTTGGGGATATTCGTTCAATAGGTCACATATTTGTAACGTATTTACGAATCTGGACGAAACGCCTTTCCTTAACATCTTTTAAACCAGCATTTATATCTCATTGATTCTAATTCTCCTGGTACGGAATTTGCAATCGAAGCAACATCGAGGATGAGCGTCAAATATGACGCCGGAAAGGAAATGGTATGAGAAAAAATCTGGTTGGATCGATGTTTGTGGTTTTGGTGCTGGTCTTCGCGGTTGGCGTCGCAGGGGCCGGGGAAAATTATAAGGGTTTTGAGCGAGGTGACGCCCTGATCACGGCGAAGGATCTGAAACAACTTGTCGATGCGAAGGATCCTAATCTTGTCATCCTGGCGGTTGCCAAGACCACGGATTACCGTCTGGGTCACGTGCCGGGAGCTTTCCAAATCTGGAGGCCGGATTACGAGCCCAAGGAAGGTGTGGAGTATCCCTATGAGGGTATGGCCCTCGATCGGGAGGATTTCCAGGTCTTCGCGCGGAAATTTGGGATCAATGATGACTCGAAGGTCGTAATCTACGACCACAAGTACGATGCAACCCGTGTGTGGTGGTTATTCTACCTCTACGGCAAGACCGATTGCCGCGTTCTGGACGGTGGAGCGAAGGCCTGGAAAGAGGCGGATTACGACACCGATATGCTGGCTCCCGACCTGCCCGACAACCCCGGCACCTTCACTGCGACAACGGCCCTTTCGGGTTGGTCAGTCTCTATGACGACGATTTGGCGTGGCAAGACCTCGGAGGATTACCAGCTCTGGGACACCCGTGGCGGTGCCGAATGGACCGGCGAGAAACTCAAGGGGGGCGCCTATGCCAAAGGGCGTATTCCCTGGGCCAAACAGTGCGACTGGCCGGCTTTCAAGAGCGGGACAGAATTCAAGACCGCTGTGGAAACTCAGAAAGCCCTCGATGAGTACGGTTTCGACAGCACGAAGCAGCAGATGTTCTACTGTCAGTCGGGCGTTCGGACGACGACAGAGATTTTTGCTCTCTACTTGATGGGGTGGGAACCCGCCCAACTTCACAACTACGACGGATCGTGGATCGAGTGGAGCTACTACCACAAGAACCTGCCGGATTCCGGCGCCATCCTGTGCGAGGCGTGCGGAAAGTAAAAGGACCGTAATCTCAGTGGGGCCCGCCCGGGGCCGGCCACGCGGGTTCCTCCGCTCGTATCTGTCGGCACCGATGAAGCGCAGACCCGCTCTTACGCTATCGGCGCGGAGGAGGGGTTGAAACGCCGGAGGCGCGGACTATAATACAAGCGTTGGCAGAATGGCGGCGTAGCTCAGTGGTTAGAGCAGCGGAATCATAATCCGCGTGTCCGGGGTTCGAATCCCTGCGCCG
>JAOZPW010000337.1:0-1765 GCA_029932545.1 Thermoanaerobaculales bacterium
GGGACATCGCGCATCGCCCGAAGGGCGATCACGGCGCAGCCGTGGAGGGAGCGAAGCGACCAGCGTGGACTAGGGACCCGTTCCGCCAAAGGCGGTATGGGCAAAGGCCTGCCGAGCCGAAAGGCTTGAGCCAGCGTAGCGGGCAGTGTGGGCTAGGACGGAGGCCGTCGATTGGATCCGTTTTCCGGGGCCGGAACCGGATCCGTCGTCTGGAGCTGCACCGGCATTTCTATCGGCGAATGCGGGCCGGGAGGCCCGCGCTCCAGGACACAGTCCCAGCAGGCCTCTTGGTTTTTCTTTGTGCCTCTTTGTGGCTTCCTTCTGAGTTTTGCAGGCACCTAAGTTGAAAGCTTCTCCGCAACCATCTTGAGATCTTCCCAGACCTTGCGTTTTTCGAGGGGACTGCGCAGAAGATAGGCCGGATGATATGTCGACATCAAGGCGATGCCCCGGAATTGGCCCCATCGACCTCGGAGCGAGCCCATCGTCCCGTCCGATCCCGTCAGGTGTCGCGCAGCAATCCGTCCAAGGGCAACGATGACCTCGGGGCGGATCAGGTCGATCTGACGGTCAAGAAACGATGAACAGACGGCCATTTCTTCGGGCTGAGGGTCCCGGTTTCCCGGCGGTCGACATTTGACCACGTTGGCAATGTAGACCTGACGCCGATCAAAGCCGAGCGCTGTGATCATACCGTCCAGCAGACGCCCTGCCCTTCCGACAAAGGGCCGACCGCTTCGGTCCTCTTCGGCGCCCGGACCCTCACCTACAAAGAGCAGGCGCGCGTTTGGTGACCCTTCGCCGAACACGACATTCTTGCGCCGCTCGGACAAAGGGCATCGGGTGCAATCCTCGAGGTAGGCAATCAGCCCGTCCAGTGTGTCGGGCACGCTTTCGGCCCCAGAAGAAATATTGAGGCCGTCCGGGAGATCAGGGCAATCGATCCAGCCAAGGTCCCGGCGATAGCGAAGGAGATCAGCCCTTCTCATCCACCTTGTCATCAGTGGCTTCAGAGGCGACAGACTCAACCGTCTCCGCCTCACCGGCGTCTTTGGCAGGCGCCTCCTCGACAATGCTGGGAATCGTCGCGCCGGCCATGCCCAAGAGTCGCTGAAGTCTCTCCAACTCCGGATCGTCAGGCACACCGAGAGCACCGGTATCGAGAACGGGAGCCTCACCGCCGGAGGTCGGAAGGACATCAGCGTTTGCCGTACCCTCAGCCGCCTCTTCTTCGACGCTCTCCATCTCCGCGCGGAATTGCTCAACCATCGCTTGACGCTGGGCGTCCAACTCTTCTTGAGTCAGGATCCGCCATCCGACGGCCCCTCCATCAACGTCATCTCGGGCCTGAAGAGTCGGCTTGGCCGCCCGTACATCAGTCCTGGGCCGGGCGCCCCTGATGATCTGCTCGGCACGCTGGGACACAACCTCGATATAACGGAAGATAGAGTCGAAATTCTCTGGTAACTGCATCATTGGGAAAAGTCCTCTTCGAGATGTTGTTGAAAACCTTCCCGGATGGCGTCCAACCGGGGCTTCATACGCGTCGATCTGTGATGTTCCGCCAAACAAATACCGGTCAAGACCTTGACAGCATCATCCAAACGGTCGTTGATAATAGCATAGTCAAATTCCCCTGCGACGCCGAACTCCCTCAAAGCCCACCGAAGACGCCGTCGGATCGCCTCAGGCGCATCCTGGCCTCGATCCTCCAAGCGGTGTTTGAGGACATCGTATGAAGGGGGATAAATGAAGACCTTGACTT
>JAOZPW010000337.1:1775-3749 GCA_029932545.1 Thermoanaerobaculales bacterium
GGTTTTCACCTGGTTGGCACCCTGAACCTCAATATCGAGAAAGACGTCGATCCCCATCGAGAGCCGACCCTCGACCTCTGCTCTGGCGGTGCCATAGAGGTTTCCAGCATACTCGGCCCATTCGAGAAATTCACCCGAGGAAGTCATCGTGTCAAAAGTCCCTCGGGAGACAAAATGGTAATCAGTGCTGTCGGTCTCCGCCGGTCTGGCCGTTCGCGTTGTATGCGAAACAGAGAAGTGGCTCTTGACGCCGCATCGCGCCAGTTCCCCCATCGCCGCCTTGATCACCGTTGTTTTCCCGCCTCCCGAGGGAGACGAAACAATGAACAATACTCCACGTCGATCCGCCATCGGGGGATGGTAGCATGAGAGGCGCTCTGGAAAGGGCCACTCCGTTTCGCGGTCGCAGACCTCGGACTAAGGCCCGTATTGGTTTTCCAGAGAAACCGGTATTGCAATCAAGCTCGAGACCAATCCGACCCTCACTCCGAGGTAGGGCGCTTCGCGCTGAGGGTTTGGTTTTGAATAATGAAAGGGAGTCCTTCATTCTGGTCGCGGGCGTGGATGAACCCCTCCTCTACATTGTTTGTTGTTGGGGAGGGGTTTATCCCCTCAAGGGCAACAACCGTCAACCGCCCAAGGGTTCGACCCACTGCACCGTTGTCTCGTCGTCGAACGATGAGACAACCCGGAGGCGGTCCTTGGCGATCAGCGCCGCAGGTCCACTCCTGAGCAACTCCGCCAGACCTTCGCTCGGAGTGGAGGCATCTCCCACCAGTCCTACCCACGAATTTCGACCGGTGCGCCGTGCAGCATCCAGAGCCGCCTGGGCCAGCCCTACGACATCCCCCCAACCCAGGGCTTCGGGAGCATGCGTCAACAGAGGATGCCCGGCAAACCCGATCGAGCAGGTCGTGGAGAGTTCCAACTCGTCACTGGGCCGGAAGACATGGGATGCCACACTCTCCCGCAGCCGCTCGGCGAGTTCCTTCTCCGAAGCGCGATCGGCCCCGGACCGGACCACCATGAACTCATTTTCTCCCCATCGAGCCAAAACATCGGTCGTACGTGAGGACGTTCGCAAGACGTCGGCAAACTCACAAAGAACACGGTCAACGACTTCTGACCCCAGAGCCAAAGTCGCCTCCTCGAGCTTGTCAAGCCCAACAATGAAAATCAAGACGTCAGCGTTCTCCGGTCTGTTCTTGGTCACACCCTTGTTCCATGTGACCCAGGTTCGAAGAGCTCGGGCGCCATGCGTCGCCAAGATGCGAAAGACATGCTGCCGGGTCCAGAGTCCAGTCACCCCATCGGTCAAACGAAGTTCTTCTATCGTATGCCGTTGAGCCTCCAGCTGTTCTCCGGCATGTTCAAGGGCCTCGGTCTGCTCACCGATCTGCTCCTGGAGTGCGCCGAAAGCGCCCTCCATCTCAGCCATTCCATTCTCGAGCCGCTGATGCAGACGGTGATACCTCCACCCGACAAAGACCACAGCCACACCTGCCAGAATGGCGACCGTCCATGGCAGGGACGACCCGGTCAATCCACCGGGGGCAGCGGCCCAACTCAATCGGGGAACACACATAACGCCAACGGTCCATGAAACGATTGACCCAATCCTCAACGCCACAGTGTCCCCCTTGTTATTTCGCACTATCATTGTACCGGAACCCGGAGAGGGGGAGAGGGGGAGAGGGGGAGAGGGGGAAGGATGAAGGATGAAGGGGGAACTGGCTTCCCCGTAAAACCAATCAGCAATAGGTAATGTGACTTTACCTCGAGGGCGGACCGATGGCGAGGTCCCCATGGAGTCTCGGAGAGTCTCGGACGGCACCGCTAGGCGGCGGAATTGAGTTTCGAGTTTCCAGTATCAAGTTTCCAGAGCCTCCTGCAAAAATCAATCGGCACGATGCGGGCCAGGAGGCCCGCGCTCCCACCGCGAAACCTGGGGCACCGTAAATGGAGCGCGGGGCT
>JAOZPW010000338.1 GCA_029932545.1 Thermoanaerobaculales bacterium
GCCACTGCTTGAGCAATGGCAGACGCCGCTCCAGTGCACAGTTCAGCAGGGTCGGTAGATCAACATCGATCAGGCGCCGAACGCCGTCATCGGTGTTGGTTGCAGGGCCCAACGTACAGAAGTTTTCGGCCTTTCGCATGAGGGGGATTGTACCCGGGTGGTTTTCGGTTTGTCGCCTAGATCCTCGCCTCGACAGGGCCATCCTGTTGTGATCCCTCCACGCTGCGACCCAGGAAGGAGCTTCCCCTGGAGCGTGTTGCGCGGTACATCTTCAGGCCATCTTTGGCCCAGCATCGCTTCAGCATCCCCTTGACAAAATCTTTTTTGGGTATATGTTCATTTATGAATGGAAGGCTGATTTATTGGGCGAGGATCGGCTCGCCCGAAAAGGAGTTCGGACAATGACGGGACGAGGTTCAGGACGAGGAAAAGGTAGGGGGTTGGGCCGTCGCCAAACGGCAGGCATTGCCAGGGGATTAGGCAAGGGCGACGGACAGGGTCTTGGTGCCTCCGGCGCCTGCATCTGCCCGAAATGCGGATACAAAACGACCCACACAGCTGGCGGTCCCTGTATGGAACAACGTTGTCCCTCCTGTGGGAGCGTCCTGCTCCGCGAGGGTTCGGTACATCATCAGAAAGCACAAAAAGTCCAGGCCTCACGCCAGAAAAAGAACGAGAGCTGAGGCTCTCGGTGAATACTAAGGAGGTATGAAAATGCCACGTGGAGATCGTAGAGGACCGATGGGAATGGGACCAATGACAGGACGCGGCGCGGGCTTCTGCGCCGGGAACACACAGGCCGGTTTCGCCGGAGGTTTTGGCCGCGGGATGGGTCGCGGGATGGGCTATGGCAGGGGCTATGGAAGAGGGTTCGGTCCAGGTTTTGGCGCCGGAGCGGTCGGCTGGGGCGTCAATCCTTATCCGCCCGTCGATGAACGAGCTTCCCTGCAGGCCCAATCGGAGGCTCTCAAGGGACAGATGGACGCCATTACCCGGCGCCTGGATGAACTCTCCAAGGACTCGGCCGAGGATTAGTCTCCGATAAGCGCTCCCAGATCTACCGAAGAGTTAACCCAAAAGACCGCAACGACTCTTCAACATCGACAAGATCTGGTTTTTTCGGAGGTGGTGGACTAAACAGTAACCACATGCACGAGATTGGTCGTCCCGGTCTCGGCGATGGGCAAGCCGGCGGTGACGACGATCGAGTCGCCGGGGGTGGCGAGATCATGCTCAAGGCACCAGTCGCTCGCCTGTGTGATCAAATCATCGGCGCCGGAGAAAGTTTCGGTCAGGGCCGGGATGACGCCTCGGGAGAGGGACAACTGGCGCATGACGGCACCTGAGGTCGTCAGGCCGACGATCGGCGCTCCCGGCCTGTAGCGGGCCAAAAGCCGGGCCGTACCGCCGGAAGTCGTGGTGGCGACGATCGCGACGACGTTGATCTCGAGGGCCAGGATGCAGGCCGCCCGAGCAATGGCGGCCGAGAGTCCGCGGATCGACTCCGGCGTGGCCTCCCTGAGATGCTCCCGGGGGTCGATCGTGGCCTCAGCAGCCCTGGTGACCCGATCGAGGACCTCAACCGCTTCGACTGGATAGTCGCCGACGGCGCTTTCTTCCGACAGCATGACGGCATCGGTTCCGTCGAGCACTGCGTTGGCGACGTCAGAGGCCTCGGCCCGGGTCGGACGGGGATTGTCCACCATCGATCGCAGCATCTGGGTTGCGGTGATCACCGGTTTTGCGGCCTGTTGGGCCGCCCGGATGATCTCCTTTTGGATCATCGGCACCTCTTCGACCGGCATCTCAACCCCGAGATCACCTCGAGCAACCATGACGGCATCCACATGCTCGAGGATCTGGGTAAGCCTTTCGACTGCCTGAGGCTTCTCAATCTTGGCGACGATCAGCGGATGGGGCGCATCAAAACGGTTGAGAATTTCACGAACGGGGTTGATGTCATCTTCGTGGCGCACAAAACTCAGGGCCACAATATCGACACCGGCCTCGCACCCGAACAGAAGGTCCTTGCGGTCCTTTTCGGTGAAGGAAGGGATGCGCAGCTCCGAGCGGGGCAGGTTGACGCCCTTGCGGCTGGAAATCTGTCCGCCAACAATAACCCGGCACCGGATTCGCTCGTCGGCGATCTCGGTGGCTTCCAATTCAACCAGACCGTCAGCCAGAAGAATACGATCCCCGACGCCGACATCTTCACTGAGCCAGCGATAGGTGACGGGGAGCGTGTTTTCCTCAAGGGCTTCGCCGGCCGTCAGGAAAATGTCGGCACCGGTCTTGAGGGTCTGGGGCGCCACTTCGCCCAGGCGGATCTTCGGTCCCTGGAGGTCCTGGAGAATAGCAATCGGGCGGCCGAGATCCGCTGCGATCCGGCGGATTCTCTCGATCGACCGCCCGTGTCCCTCGTGGTCGCCGTGAGAGAAGTTGAGGCGGATAACGTCGGTCCCCGCATTGATCAGGTCCCGAATGCCGCTTTCGGTATCGGTCGCCGGGCCAAGAGTGCAGACGATTTTGGTCTTTCGCATGGCGAGGATTCTACATGTCTTCAGCCGGTTGAGGAGGTCGTGGGTCGAGAGTGTCGAGAAGAAAAGGAAACGCAAAGTCGCCAAGGCGCAAAGAGAAACACAGAAGAAGAAGGATAGGAAAAGGACGGCGTCTTAAACGGAGAGCGCCAACAACCTCCAACGGGACGTGCCACTCTTTGCATTGTTCCCAAGGTAACCTCCCGACATCAGTTGAGTTGCGAACAATGCATAGGGTGGCAATCCACGGCGCACGCCTCAACAATCGAGTCTCGGCCAACGCCGTAGGCCGCCGAGGCCCTTTCCCGGAGGGGCGGTTTACTCCCGATACCAAAAGGTCGCCCCTCCGGGAAATGACCGAGCGGGGGCGCGCTTGCGCGGTCCCGAAGGCCGGGGTCGGAGTACAGGGTCAGGGACAGCCGGCAGCGTCAGACGACAGACGACTGCGACCGGGGCAGCGGCAGTTGACAGCGACGGCGGCAGAGATCCGCGACCGAGGCGGCGACGGTCGGCTGAAGCGGCCCTAGCCAAAAGGATTCAGGACATCGATCCCGCAGTGGTCGAAGTCATCAACGTTTCGGGTTGCCAGTGCGAAATGGTGAGTGCGGGCGATTGCCGCAATCTGACCGTCCGGGAAGCTCATGGGTCGGCTTATTTCTCGGTGGTGGCCCATGATGTCACCGAAAAGATAGGCCGCTGCCGTGTCGAATGGGAGAATTCGCTGATTGAATCCTCTCGCAACGAAGTCCTCGAAACGGCCGGTAAGTGTGTTGCGGCGCCTTCCGTCGGGCAGGATCCGAATGCCGAAAGAGATCTCGGCAACGGTGATGGTAGAAAGGTAAAGGTCTTCGGTTTCTTGATCATCGAGCCACCGGAGAACCCTATCCGCCGGCGCCGGCTTCATCACCTCTGAGACGATATTGGTGTCGAGCAGGATCATCCACTGAGGCTGATCGGTTCGTGAGGTTCCCTCATCGGCAGGTCGAGTTCGATTCCGTTCTCCGGCCCGAAACACTCAGTCGCAAGTTTACCCATATTCTCCGGTGACATGACTGATCGTTTGATGATCCGACGTGCGGCCTCCTCCATCGAAATTCCGTACTCTGCTGCACGGATCTTCAGGCGACGATAGACCTCCTCGTCGATTCCACGAACACTCAAACCCGGCATGGCCTCACCTCTACTTGAATGATAGCACATGCTAGCA
>JAOZPW010000339.1 GCA_029932545.1 Thermoanaerobaculales bacterium
CTTTTTGTGGCTGCTCTTCTTGCGGCTTTTTGCAAGAGGCTCCTTAATTTTTAATTATCGGCGCGAATCAGGTCATGGCCAAGCTGATGTCACAGCCGCGCTCTGCTTCACTTCGTTCCGCAGTGTTGTATTGATAATATTGAAACGCGGGTGCGACGATGAATGAACCATTACTTTGCACGCGTCTACAATTAAAAATTAAAAATTATCAACTCAAAATTGTGAAGTGCGGCACGCACTTCACCTCCTTCCGGATGCGCTAAGATGGACCGGCAACTTTATAAGTAGTCTGGGAGGTGAGTCTGTGACACCGGCCGATCTTTTTTCCGATCAGTGGAGCGAGCTCCCACTGCCCGATATTCTCTCTCACCTCAACTCTGAGAAAAAGACCGGAAAACTGACGATTGAATCGACAGCCGCATCCCGGGATTTCCTCTTCGTCGACGGCGAACTGCGGGCCGCCCGATCCAGTACAGAAAACGAAAAGCTCGGCTCATGGTTGGTTTCTCAGCGGGTGTTCTCCGAGGCCCGAAAGCAAGGGGCCCTGCTGATCCAGGAAGGCAGTGACTCCCCATCTTTGGGTCATATGCTGGTCTCCAAAGGTATCATCGATGCCGAAAGCCTTGAACGCCACCTCCAGAACCTCACAATCGCCATCCTTGAGCGGGCCACCGCCGAGGACCGGCACCGATGTTCCTTTGAGGACGGTCTGGCCGACGGTCAACTGGACACACTCCCCAATCTCTCGACACCCCAGTTGATATTGATCTCCGCCAGGGCCCTGCCCGGCTCCGCCAACCAGCGGCAGGCTCTCGGAGACCTCGAACAGATGGTCACCCGGAGCGACCCGCTGGATGCCATCGTGCAGGAATTCAGTCTGACGGTTCCCGAATCAATCTTCCTCGGCAAACTGCACCGGAACCAAACTCTCTCTCGGCTCAAGAAGATCTCAGGTCTGGAAAATGACTCATTCTTCGCCACGGCCTACAACCTCAAAGTTACGGGTCTGATTTCTCTTTCCGCCCGTCCCCGGCGACAGGCCTCCGTCCACATGCCGACAACGGCAACCCTGTCGTCACAACGCGACAGCCAGGCCCTCGCGAAGAACACCGCCGCCGATCGATCGGATATCCTCCGTCTGTCAAACAACGCCAAGAACATGAATCACTATGCCTTTTTCAACATCGACCCCCAGGCCAGCTATCAAGAAATCTTCGATGTCTGGGACGTTTATCGGCATCGTTTCGACCCCGCACGATCGTCCGAAGACCACCTGTCCGATCTCGGGAACGAACTGAAGATCGTGTTCGAGTCCGCAAAAGAGGCCTACGAGAAAATTTCCTCTCCGGTTGAGCGACCACGGTATGACCGCATGCTTCAAACCCCTGTCGATAAAGGCGTTGATCCCAGGTCTTCCTTCGTTCCAGGCACCACCGCACCCCAAAGAGCTCGAAAAAGCCTGGTCCGCGAAAACCTCAAACAGATAGACCGTCTCGTTCGTACCGGAGACAACTTCTCAGCCATCAAGCTGCTGGAACAAGTCTGCGACCTCGACCCCCAGCCGGCCCATCTGGTCAAACTGGCCCAGCTGATGCTGCTCAATCCACAATGGGCCCCGAGGGCCCTGGAGAAACTCCGCCGTGCGGTTGAAGTTGACCCGACCTTTGTTGATGGCTGGTTGGCCGTCGCCGAATACTGGCGAGGGCAGAAGAACCAGGAACGAGAGCGAAAAGCACTTGAACAGGCCCTGGGCGCCTTTCCCGGTCACGGCAAGGCAACGACCCTCTACCGCTCCCTGGTCGGCGAATACGAGCTGAGCCGATTCCTCGACCGAGTGCAGAGGTCATTGATACCGACGGATTAGCAACTTACCCACGAGCACCTTCGAAGAAACGAGGCAAAAAGCAAGGTGACCTTATACAAATGGTGGTAATTGGAGGGTTTGCCGATGATCGCACAGGGTTGGGTGTCCCCGAGCCCGTTCCCGTTGCCGTGCCCGACTCTTCTCGCCACCGGCGCCCGCAGAAAAACCAATGGAACGGTTGTCTGAGTCCGGCTTCATGGTGGAGGGGAAACACATTTCGATAACGATAACGGGCTCGGGCTCGGGTCAAACCGCAGCTCCTGGCTAGTCGCGAAAAGCTGCCCTGCGGGCCGGCCTGTTGCTTTTTGGTTCCGGCTCCGCCGGGTTGGCTAGTTCCCTTCCGGGGTTTCCGGATTGGAACTAGCTTGCATCAATCGTCGTGATACAGCACTACCCCATCGAGGGTCATCTCGAACGCCCCGGTCTCGGCTTTCCAGGTCTCGAGTAAGGGCTCCGGAGCCTCTCCGTCCTCGATCACGTGCCGTGCCTCGGGCGACCCGGTCAGGAGATCCAGCGCCGGAACGTCGGACACGAACTCATAAGGTTCAGGACGCCATGCAAAACCCTGTGGGTGCAGATCATGGATGGCCTTGAGGAGGTGCAGGCCCAGGGCCAGAGGTTCCAGGGCCTCTCGGTCCATGATGTGGAGTTCGACTCCGGCGCAGACCTCGTGGGCATGTTTTTGAAACTCCGGCCTGAACCAGGCGGCACGAAAACCGACTCCCGGCAACTGAAGCGCCCACAAATGCTCCACCAGTCTTGGGGCATTGACCCACGGCGCACCGACCAGATGGAAGGGCCGAGTCGTCCCTCGACCCTCAGACAGAGTTGTCGCCTCGACCAAGCAGAGGCCGGGGTAAAGCAACGCGATTTCCAGGGTCGGCATATTGGGACTGGGCGGCACCCAGGGAAGGCCGGTGGCATCGAGGAGTTGGGTGCGCCGCCAACCCCGGCACGGGATGATGGTCAGTTCCAGATCGGGGTAGCGTTCACGCTGCAACAGCAGGCCAATCTCGCCCAGGGTCATGCCGTGCCGGATCGGCGTCGGCAGTTGTGAGACGAAACTCTCAAAGCCCGGCTGAACCAGGCCGCCCTCTCGGCGAACGCCTCCCAGGGGATTGGGCCGATCCAGGACAACGACCTCGACCCCGGCGCTCTCACAGACCGCCATCAGACCGTCCATTGAGGCAGCGAAGGTGTAGTAGCGGGTTCCGATATCAGGCACGTCGACGACGACGGCATCAAGACCTTGAAGGTCTTCGGGCAAGGGGCTCAAGGTCGTCGCATTGTCGCCGTAAAGTGAGCGAACGGCTGAGCCGGTCAGAGGATCCCGGCCATTATCGACGCCTTCCATGTCCTGAGCGATGCCCTCGAGGCCGTGCTCGGGAGCGAAGAGCAGAGCCGGCACACCACAGGACCGGGCCAGGGCTGACCGTGCAGGTTCCAAGGCCGAAGTCACCGCCGCATGATTGGCCAACAGGCCCCACCGCCGACCCTTGATCGGGGCCGGGTCATTGATCAATACCTCAAGTCCGGTAATAACAGGCATAAAGACATCTTACCCCAGGAAGGAACGAGGGGGAGAGGGGGAGAGGGGGAGAGGAGAGGGGGAGAGGAGAGGGGGAGAGGAGAGGGGGAGAGGGGGAGAGGGGGAGATCGCGCGGATTGGGTCATGGTCCGACCGACGACGTTCCCGCGTTTCAACCTCCTCGCATTCGGACAACTGGCCCTCCAGCTTCCTACGAATGAGATCGACCAGTCGTGGCGGTATTTTTGTCCCTCATCGTTACCAATAAAACGCGGCGATATCATCTATTTCACCGTCACTTTATACGCGCCCCCCCCCTCTCCCCGGCTCG
>JAOZPW010000340.1 GCA_029932545.1 Thermoanaerobaculales bacterium
CCGCCATATCTTTTACATTCATCGCTGCTCCGATCGAGGGGCTGTCCATCTTGGGATACACCACTCCAATTCACCGACACTAACCCGGCCCCTCAGACCTGTCCATGGAGCGAAAGAGCTCAACCCAATTCTCATTTTTGTGCCTTTTTGTGCCTCTTTGTGGCTATTCTTCTTCCTCTTTGCGGCTTTGCGCCTCTGCGGCTTTGCGTTGACTTCTTCTTCTACGCCACCAACGCGACCAGCAGATCCTTCAATTCTCGGCCACCGAGTCAGCCGCCAGTGGCCGGCAAGGTGATCGGTCGAATGTACCGCACCATTCCCGGGACGGTGATGGGCGTCAAAAGGTCAACAAATCCAACGACTTCTATGGTCAGCGACCCGTCTGAACCGGGTTGGTAGGAGAGCTGCTTGTCGGTGAAAGGATCAGGATCAGTCAGGTCGGGGTGTTCCGGCCGGTCGAGCGGATAGCTTCCGGTTTCCAACATGGTTCGCCGCATCGTGATCGCCGCACGGATCAGCTGCCGCTGAGCTGCCACCGACTGGGCACGCCCAATCGCTTTGTTGAAACCGACGAGGTCCGACTCGATGCCGTTAGCGGGCTCCTGTGCCTTGGCTTCCGCTTCCAATTGTGTCAATCGCTCCAGGGTTCTCCCATAAGGAATGGGCAACCACTCTTCGACACGTCGGCAAGCCTTCTGGATGTCTTCTCGGTCCAAGTCGTCGGACAGTTCGAGACTGCCTTTCGGGTCGAACTCCCATCGCGTCACCCCTTTGGTGGCCGCCGCCCAGAGCGTCGCCTCCCAGGCGCCCAGGACCCGGCGGAGATCACGCATTTGATCGGTTTGGAGTACCACAGCCTCCAGCTCATCCAGAAACTCAGGGTTGCACGCCCACACCTCGTCGAACGAAACCGCCTCGGCCGCCTGAACCAGCATGATGCGCTCGGCCGCCACTGCGATCATAAAGGTGATCAAGGAACTTTCTTTGTAGAGAGAGCTCGCCATGCGATTCATCGTCGCCAGGGCCACCAACCCGCCCTCTGGATTTCCGTCGGCAAAAGCGATTCTCGCCTGACAAGCCAGGAGACGAACGGCTCGCAAAATCTCCAAGAGATCCGGAAGCTCTGCCTCCGTACCGTCCGAATAGCGGATGTCGAAGCTCGTCTGTTCGATTCCGACCGCCACACTCATTGTGTCGAGGGCGCCACGGTGCCTATCGAGTGCCTCCCGAACGGTGGCCTCGGTTTCTTGATCCCACTCAGAAATGGGCCGTCCAGAGGCGGTTCCAACAGCTGCCTTTTCAGCCATTGACCAGACCACCGCCCCCGCCCCGCCGGCCAGCCACTTGGCTGCGTTTTCTTCATCCGGAATCGCCGGCTTTTCAAATGCCTTCAAGGCCTCGATCGCCTGGGGATCCGCGACGCGCGCCACCTTCCGGCCTCGAAGACGGGCAACGGTCAGAACGACCAAAGCCGTCAGAAAACAGATGGCGACCACCAGAGTGACCCTTCGAACCCAAGAAATTTCGCAAATACTCATGACTGATCTCCTTGAACCATCGAGTCGCATAAATAGTCGTCATAGGCCCCATGGACTTCGGCCACAGTAGGTCCACCTGACCGGTGATCGTCCAGCGCGGACTCGAGATCGAGGGACTCCATCCAGTTTGTTTGCGCGACGCGCCCAGCGGCCACATCCCAAGGAGCCGGCGGAGGCCCGAGGAACACATTGACAGCCACCAAGAACAGGACAGCCGCAACCCAGGCATAGCGCAGCCCGGCACTGGTCCACAGACGTTCTTCCAGGCTCCGGCGTTCCACACCAGTATTCACCTGTTTGGCAGCCGAAAGCACTCGTTGTTTCAACTCGGCCGGCACTTTCGGCCGAGACAATCCGTGCAACAGGTCTCTGGGATCATGACTGGTCATCGCTCTGCTCCCATCATCGTCCTGAGCCTCCGCAGGGCCAATCGATAGCGGCTCGCTGCCGTGAAGGTTGGCACGCCGGTCACGGCGCCGATTTCGCGAAAGCTCAAGTCCTCGAAATGGCGCAGGAACACCGTCACCCGCTGTGATGCAGGCAGATGAGCCAGAAGGACGACGGCTCGCTTGGCGTCAGCGCCAGTTTCGGTTGAAGGATCCTGATCTCCAAGTGCAAATGCAACGTCGATTGGATCGGCCGGTCGGCGCCGTTTGACCACGTCCACCGCAGCGTTATGCGCCATCCTCCGCAGGTAGTTTCGGGGATTATCGGCTCGGGCAAGAGCCTTCGGCTTGCTCGCCAGTCGAACGAACACGTCCTGAACCGCGTCCTCGGCGTCGCCAACATTTCCGGTCCGATAGAGTGCAAGCCCAAAGAGGTCATCGGCACAGAGGTCCCAGATCGGGTTGAGGGCTTCCATACAACCGTCGGCCAGGTCAGCCACGAGCTTGCTCAGCTCGTCGGCAACTCGGACTCGTCCCCGTTTCTCCGCCCGGGGCGCCATCTCCACCGCCAAAGAACCTCGTTCAACCACCATCACCTACTATGACTGAACAAGGCGGGAATTTTGTCAACCCCGGCCTTCGGGCCCGCTTCGCGGCCCCGCTCGGTGCGTTTTCCGGAGGGGCAGCGATTCTCAAACCAGGAAGGGGACCGCCCCTCCGAAAAACGACCTCGGCGGCCTACGGCGTGGCCGGGAGACTCGATCGCCGACGCGCTCGCCGAGGGTTGCCCCACACAGCCTTTCCCGCAACGACACAGCTACAGGGAAGTCTGCCGGAGGGAAAAGCTGTGTACGGCACACCCCGTCGGAGAGGGCGCTCGTCCGCATTCGGGTTGTCGCTACCGTTGCGGGCCGGGAGGCCCGCGCTCCTATAACGGCACACCCTATCCAGGTGCGACCCAAACAACCAAGTTCCACGGCATGGATCAGTTGAGCCTTCTTCTTTGTGCCTTTTTGTGGCTATTCTTCTTCGTCTTTGCGACTTTGCGTCTCTGCGGCTTTGCGTTGATTTGTTCCCTACGCCACCAGCGCGACCAACAGATCCCTTAATTCCCGGGCGCCGAGTTGGCCACCGTCGTCGGGCAGGGTGATCTCTCCCGTTGGAGTGATGCGAGCCCCGGGCACGGTTCCCAGGACCTGGGCCAGGGCTGCGGGGGGCGCGGCCTCGCCATCCAGTCTGAGACGCCAGACGCCGGAGCGGCGCATGATCGAGATGATCCTCGCAGCCCGGGCGGCAATTCGTAGCTGTTGCCCGGCGGCGAGATTGTCCAACTGGGGGGGCGCGGCGCCGTAGCGATCAACAATCTCGTGCAACAGATCGACAAGCGCCTCGTCGTCGTCGCACGCGGCCAGTCTCTTGTAGAAGCTGAGGCGCAATGCCGGTTCAGGGATGAAGTCCCCCGGAAGTTGCACATCCAGGCCCAGCTTGAGCTCAACCTCGCGGCGTACGGGACTCTCCCGGCCCTCGAGTTCGGCGATGCTTTCTTCCAAAAGCCGGCAGTAGGTCTCGAAGCCGACGGCCTCCATGAAACCGTGCTGCTCGGCGCCCAGCATGTTGCCGGCACCACGGATTTCCAGGTCTCGGGCGGCGATCCGAAAGCCCGCTCCCAACTCGCAGAACTCCTGGACAGCCGCCAAACGCGCTCTTGCAGAATCGGACAGGGTCTGGCCTGGAGGCACCAGAAACAAGGAGTGGGCCATACGATCAGTGAGGAGAAATGGCGCGCCCGGAGAGATTCG
>JAOZPW010000082.1 GCA_029932545.1 Thermoanaerobaculales bacterium
CCAGCCCACCGATGGGGTCGCAGGTCAGTCCGAGGTTGTGCTCCATTCCGGTTTCCGCCGCGTTCTCGACTTGATCGGGTGTACCCCCGGCCGCCTGGACCAGGCCTGCGGCCGCCATCGAGCACGCAACTCCGACCTCACCCTGACAGCCGACCTCGGCGCCGGAGATTGAGGCGTTGGTCTTGTAGAGGGCCCCGATGGCGCCTGCGGTCAGCAGAAAATCTCGGGCGGCGTGGGGTCCGGGCCTTCGGACAAATCGTTCGATGAACCGGAGGCATGCGGGAACGATTCCGGCGGCGCCGTTGGTCGGTGCGGTGACGACCCGGCCGCCGGCAGCATTTTCCTCGTTGACCGCAAGGGCGTAGAGCACGATCCAGTCCAGGGCGCCCAGTGGATCTCCGAAGGCTCTTTCATTCTCCTGCATCAGGGTTTGATGGAGCTCCGGGGCACGGCGACGGACCTGCATCGGACCATCGAGTTTGCCCGGAGTCCGGCATCCCCTGTCGATGCAAGCATTCATGGTCTTCTGAATCCTCTCGAGTCCGGCCTTGATCTCATTCGACGATCGCCAGGCGTGTTCGTTGGCGAATACGATCTCGGCGATCGTCTTGCCGGTAGCCCGTGATATTTCGAGCAATTGATTGCCGCTTTCGAAGGGGTGGTCGACAACAACCGGGTTCTTGATCAACTGGTCGTCCTTCGCGGTCTTCTTGCCGACGATGAAGCCTCCACCGATGGAGTAGAACTCCTTGACGAACAGACTCTTGCCGTCGTCGCCGAAGACCGTGAATCGTATACCGTTGGGGTGGTAGGGCAGGAACTCCTCACCCTTGAAGAGGATGTCCCGGTCGTAGATAAAACCAATCTGCCTTTGTCCACCAAGAAGCAACTCTTCCGAAGCAATCACGCTTTGGAAGAGTGGGTCTTGCTGATCAGGATCGATGCTCTCGGGCGCCTCCCCCTGGAGGCCCCAGATCACCGCCCTGTCAGTGTGGTGGCCACGTCCGGTCGAGCCCAACGAACCGAAGAGTTCGCACTGAATCCGAGTGACCTGATCAAAAATTCCATGCTTGTCAAGCTTTTCAAGCAGGAAGTTGGCGGCTCGCATCGGGCCGATGGTGTGGGAGGATGAGGGGCCGATACCGATCTTGAAGATGTCGAATACGCTGATATTCATGCCGGATAGGGTAGCACCGGAGACTACGATGATGGCGGATCCAAAGAGCCCACCCTTCCGGCTGGAGAGACGGAGAAAAAGAGTGTCCCCTTTTAATCCTGACCTGGCGGCTGTTCAATCCGAAGGAATGACGGGTCAGCGACCGTGATCGCGTAGACTGTGGCACTGGAGATGCCGATTGTGAATATTCCCCGTTTCCGGCCGACGACGTCTCTTCGTGAGGCGGTCACCTTCCTCCAGTCGTTTCTTCCGGGAGGCCTCGATCCGGCCGAACAGTTCGCCGCTGGATTGTCTGACGGCGCGCTTGCCGGCAACCCGGTGGTCCTGGCGCCTTCTGCACGAATCGCCCTTTATTGGTTGTTGAAGAGTCTGGGGATCGGGCCGGGAGATCATGTGATTCTCCAGGCTTTCAATTTCCCGGCTGTGCCGGCAGCCATTCGAGCAACGGGGGCCGAGGTGGGCTTTCTCGACGTCGGTGCCGGGACGTTCGAGGCCGATTGGAGTGCCCTGGAGAGTGTCATCGGTGATCGAACCAAAGCGGTCATTGCGACCCATCTTTACGGTAATCCCGTCGATCTTGCGAGGGTGAAAAGAATCTGTGATTCCAAAGGTGTCATTCTGATCGAAGATTGCGCCCAGGCGATCGGCGCCATGGCGGGAAGGCGAAAAGTCGGGACGGTTGGCGAAGGGGCGTTCTTCAGCCTTGGGCCGACGAAGAACCTGACCCTGCTGGGTGGCGGCGCGGTTTCGACATCTGATTCGATACCATCCGCCAAGATTCGAGACATGGCCTCGGCACATCGGTCTGTGGGCCTCGGCGCCTCCATAAAGTTGGCCGCCAAGGCCGCCGCGATGGGTGTGGCCACCAATCCGATGGTATTTTCAATGACCCTGATGCCGATCTTGCGGTTTTTCGAGCGTCGGGGAACTGATCTCGTGCATGAGGTGATGCAAGAGCCCGCAGGGCCCTTGACCGGCATCGAGAATGCGCGGATGCCGTCCCGACAGATGGCGGCGGTCGGTGTCGCACAACTGTGCCGCCTTGAACGAATGAACAGGGCTCGAGTCCGGAACGGGTGGTATTTGCGGTCGCGTCTTCAAGAAGTTCAGGACCTCATCGTCTGTCCGATGAGAACGGGGAGCGTCTTCATGAGCTTTCCGGTGCTCCATCCCCAGCGAGAAGCCCTTGCCCTGCAACTGCGACGCCGGGGCATCGATACCGACTTCGGTTTCATGGCTGATTGCTCGACGATCGAAGTTGACGAATCGCCTGAGAGCCCGTGCCCCAACGCCGAGCGGACGGCCCGTGAGATTCTGCATCTCCCGGTCTACCCTTTCTTGAAGAAACGCCAGATGGACCGGATCGCCGACGCCGTTCGGGATGCACTTCAGGATCTCTCATGACCGAAAAGCGCCGCCGGAGGTGGATTGTCATCGGCAGTCTGGGTCTGCTGATGGCGGCGACGGTGGCTCTGACCTGGCCGGTGATCCTTCACATGGATACTTCCGTCGTCGGCCACCTCGATCATCCCGGGTTGCAGGGGGATCTCTTTTTCCAGTGGAATATAGGACGGCAGATGGAGGAAGGGGGGACGGTTGACTACCTCCGTTCCCGATACACGCGCTTCCCGGAGGGGCAGGAGTTCAGGGCCAAGGTCGCCTTTTCACTCCATCTAGCCCTCTATACGCTCTTCATGTGCGTGACCGATTTACTGACCGCCCGAAATTTGGCCGTGTTGTTGGTACTGTTTCTCAATGCGGCAGCTGCCTGGCGCCTTGGCTGGGAACGATCCCGGTCACCGGTGTTTGCCATTGTCTTCGCATTGCTGTTCGCGTTCAGTCCGTTCGTCTATCTCAAGTTGAATCAAGGATTCCTCCAGAAGGCCACGCTGTTCTATCTGCCGCTCTTCGTGCTGTTTTTCCTCAGGCTGTTGGAACACCACCGGGTTCGTGATGCGGTGGGTTCGGCGGTCTTTCTCAATATAGGTCTGCTGGTCTATCCGCCATCGCTGGTTTTCTCCAGCCTCCTGGGACTGGCGTTGATGCTTGGCGCCGGCATCCAACGCCTTCGGTGGCGGTCTCTGGTCAGACCCTTTGTTGTCTTTTGCCTATGTGTTCTTCCCTGTGTCGTGATGGTGCTGCTCGTTGGTAAGGACGATTTCGTCATGGCTCACAAGATGCAGCTCGACCTTGGGAGTTTCAGGTCTCAAGGGGGGTACCTGGATCTCTTTCACCCCTTTCGGTTCTTTCCCTACCTGGGGACCTTCCCGGGACAACCGGCCCAGGCATTCATCGAGCGGCTTCCCCTTGGCCTGCCCCTCTTTCCGTTGTTACTGGCATTCATAGCAGCCTTTCTTGCACGTCGGAGACTGGCCGGTTGGTTGCTTGGTTTTTCCCTGGCTGCGGCGGTGGTGATGGCGGGTCCCTACCTGATGAACTCCGGGCAATTGGTGGAAATCGGAGGAAGGGTCGTTGTCCTTCCCCTGCTCCTTCTGGATCGATTGCCGTTGGGGCAGGCCTTTCGTTTTCCCATTCGGTTGTTTCCGTGGTTACAAATGGCGCTATTATTGGCGGCGGGCCAGGGTTTTCTATGGTTGAAGGACCAAATGAAGGCCTGGGATCGGTTCCCCCAAGTCGCGGTGCTGACACCTGTTCTCCTCGGTCTGCTGATACTTGCCGAACCGCGGGTCCTTTTCCCGGAGTACCGGACTTTTCACACACAAACACTGGTTCGACCAGCCTATTGTGGTATGCCTTGCGTTCAGAACGGCGACGCTGTACTGCACCTGCCGTATTTGGCCCCGGGGATTCACCGTTACCAGTTTGAGGCCGTTCTCTGTGATGTCGCCATTATGAACCCGGTCAAGCGGGCGTCGTCTCCGGTTGAGATTCCACCGGCCGATGCTTCCGAAGAGCAAATGCGGCAGTTTCTCGAAGTCCTTGCTCAATACGGCATTGGGAGCATCATCGTTCACACCGACCTCTACCGCCTGATGGAAGAGAAGCGTTACGCAGATGCTCCCAGCCTGGGCCCCGTTGAACGAGGTCTGACCGGCGATGACGTCCAAGCTTGGCTCGAGAAGCTCCTGGGGCCGCCACTATCACCGGCGGGATCCGAGATCCTGGTCTTTGAAGTGAGTTCCCCGACAGCTCCCCGGTAATTAGATCTTTCCCTGTCCGGCACGGAGCGTCCACATCCGCATCAGTTGGTATCCGCCGAGGAGCACATGTTTCAGCTCTGCCGGTGTTCTCAGAGAGAAAAAGGTCCTCGCCAAGGTACGGGGGTGGAAGTAAAAAGCGTTGTTGACCTTCTTGAAGACGGCCAGTAGTTCGTCCTTGTTCAGGTGCTCCTCCCAGGCTGTCGGCAAATTGTGATCGACAGTGGGTTCGAGCATGAAACGCGTCCAACAATCGGCATCCCAGAGCTCTTTCTCGGCGCCCTGGGAGAAAATTGGGGCGTCGGCGTAGGGCGTGAAGAGGGAATAGACGACGTAGTTGGGTGCCAGTTTGTGCATGAAGGGAATGACATCAAGGATTTGCCGGGCGGTTTTTTCGTGGGGACAGCCGATGATCATGTAGGCGATCGCCTTGACACCTTCCTCCTGGGTCATCTTGAAGATCTCGAAAATCTCGTCGACTGTTGCGTTCTTGTTGAGAGCCTTCAGCCCCTCTTCGGTGAAGGTCTCGACACCGTAGTGCATGCGATAGCACCCGGCCCTCTTGGCAACCTTGATCATCTCGCGGGTCGTCTGGCGGATACTGCCCTTGTAACCCCACCAGACCTTGACGTTTCGCCTCAAGATCTCTTCGCTGATTTCCATCACTCTCTGGGGAGAGACATTGAAGAGGTCATCGACGAAGTGGATGTCCTGGATGCCGTATTTTTCGACACACTCCTGGATCTCGTCGACGACATTCTCGGGACTGCGCGCTCGATAGTTCGGGGGGACATTGCAGAAGACGCACCGGTGGGGGCAGCCCCTACTGGACATCATCGTCGTTGTGCGGGCCCCCTTCATGCCGGGGGTGTAGTACTTGACCGGAGGACAGGCCTCGCGATCGGGGAAGGGCAGAGAGTCCAGGTTTTCGACCGGTGGGGCCGCCGCAGAAATGAACGGTTTGCCGCTTTCGCGGGGTAGCAGGATACCCGGGACCTGTTCGAGGTCACCTCCGCTCTCAATCGTATCAAGCAGAAGCCGTAGGGGCTCTTCGGCGTCCCCGTGGATGGCTGCGTCGATCCCGGGAAATTGAACGGCCAACTGGGGGAAGGCATTGACGTGGGCGCCGCCCATGACGACGAAGGCGTCGGGACAGGTATCCCGGATGGCCTCGACACTCAGCCTGACATCGGCAAGCCCGTGGGCCGAGGTCGCTGAGACGCCGACAACGTCGGGCTTGATCCGGGCCAACCGCTGTCTGAGCTCGGGGTACTCAAGATCTTCGACGACGCAATCGAGGACCTCGATCTCGTGGTCGGTCGTCTTCTTGAGGTATGCGGACAGGTACATCACCGCTAACGGCGGAAAGATATAGGCAAAACGATCATTAAAGACGTTGGGAACACCGGCCCAAACCTGGTTTTTTTTGGGGACGTGGAGCAGTAAGAGCTTCATAGCTGAGGATGTATAGCATCCCCGTGGCGTGCGGGCAATGGGAAGGACTACTGGCTCAGGGCTTTTTCTGATCGCAGTTCCACTTTATGTGCGCCGGTCACGCCACCGACGGCGTACACCCTCAAAAAGCGCCGGACCGGCGCCAGGAGTTGGAGCAGGGAGTCCCCGATCGGCATCTCATAGGCCCTGAACAGCAGGGCCTTTCGGAGGGAAGTCCGTCCATAGACGCGCCAGGGAAATTTCCGGACTTCACGGGCGACGACCTTCGGCGGGAAATTTGGCATGTTCAGGAGTGCGCGACGGCGAGAGACAAAGGCGTCGTCGAGATCGACCGGCCCGGGAAGGTAGCCCTGCTTGAGGGCATGATCGTACAGTTCGGTCCCCCGAAAGGGAAAATAGATGCTCAAGGAATAGAGGTCCGGTTGAATTGTGCGGAGCAAATCGGCGGTATCCCTGAAAGTTTCCGGATCCTCGTCGGGGAGACCGGCCATGACGAAGGCCTCGGCCTGGTAGCCCATTTTTTTGGCTTCGCGAAAGACCTCGATTACCTGGTCGTTGCTGAAGCGTTTTTTCAAGATTCCGGTCCGGATTTCCTCGTTGCCGCTTTCGACTCCGAAGCTGACGCGGCGCCCGCCAACGCCTCGGAGTTTCTCCAACACCGGAATAGTTGTTGGTCCGATGTGGGAGAAGAACTCGAAGGGGAGATCGCAGGTCTGAGGGTATTTCTCGACGAACTCGTCGAGAAATCGCTGATCCAGGGTGAAGGTGTCGTCATCGAAATAGATCTCCCGGGGCTCGTAGCGCTCGGTGACCTCTTGAATCTCCTGCATCACCTTGTCAACTGACCGGAACCGCGTAAACCGGCCCTGTTGGACCATGCCCAGCCGCTGATTCGAACAGAAAGTGCACCCGTAGGGGCAGCCCCGGCTGATCCGGAAGCTGTTACGGTGAGAAATCTGTGTAATACCTACGTGGCGGATCTCGGGCGCTTCGGCGAAGATCGAGCGGTCGACGAAGGGCAGGGAGTCAAGGTCCGGGAGGAAGGGAGGGGAGGGGTTGCGGATGATCTCGGCGCCCCGCCGGACCCACAGTCCCGGGATGTCTCCAGGATCTCGCCCGTCGGCCAGCCGGTTGAGCAGTTCGTTGATCGGCAGTTCGCCCTCGCCGACACAGATGGCGTCCAGGCGAGGTTCTTCTTCGAGGAATTCGGGGTTCAGTGTCGCAAAGGGGCCTCCAAATACCGTGAAGCACTCGGAGACTCCCGGTTCGGCCAGGAGTTTTCTGGCAAAGCGAAGCTGATCCTCGGTGGTGTAGAAGCCGATGACATCAGGTTTGAAATCACGAAGCCTCTGGCGGAAAGGCGCCGGATCGAATTTGGGTCCCATGTATGCCAGGGCAACCTCGTGGCCGCCTTCGCGCTTGACCCAGGCCGAAATGGCGCCGAGACCCGCCTGGAAGGCGTAGCTCCCGTATTTGATCTGAATCTCAGTGAAGACCAACAACAACTTCATCGTTCCACCATCCTTGCGCCAGCGTACAGGATCACGCCCTTTCCGTCGCGGCACCGGAACCAGGCGCCGGGAAGGGCCGCGGCGGCCAGCGCGGCCAAGGTTGCTCCTTTCAACAGGCTGCCAGGGCTTGAAGGCCGGTGAATCCAGCGGTCGGGGTCCAGAGCCGGAATCAGATCGCAGGCGGTGGATACTCCTTCGAGCAGGGTCAATGGGGTCAAAATTTCCATAACCTCAAGACCGACATCATCGAGGAGCCGACGCAGGCTCTTCGGCCCGTAGAAAGACCGGTGGTGCGGCAGTTGTAATTGAAATGCAGCCCCCCTTCGGCCACTCAAGGCGGCATCGATGTTGGGAACGCGGATGGCGACCACGCCTCCCGGACGGAGCAGGTTCGAAATTTTCTGAGCAGCCGCCTTCGGTTCCTCCATGTGTTCCAAAGAGAAATTCAATATGACAACGTCGAAAAAGGCCTCGGGCAGATCGACCTCTTCGAAGGGGGCTGCGATAAATCGTTCGCCCAGCAGGGGGGAACAGGCTCGTGCGGCATCCTCGGCGGCGTCGCATGCCCAGACGTCCCACCCGTGGTGCATCAGATCGAGGCTCAAATCGCCGAGCCCTGAGCCGGCATCGAGGATGCGTCGGCCGTTGGTATGGTCGAGGGTCAGGCGTTCGAGCCATCGATGAAGTCCGAGGAAGCGAATCCTTGAAAGGAGACGCCGGGTCAGTGAGCGGGGGTCGCCCGTAGCGTCATCCGAGCGACCGTGCAGGGAAGGTGGTGCACCGACCAGGCTGACGAAGCCGCAGTCCTTGCACCAGTCGAGTCGATAGCCCGTAGTGGCCTCCTCGGGAAGAGGCGCCGGCCCAATTTTGGTTGAGAGACAGACCTTGCAGGACATCAGGGTGAACGTAGAAACAATGCGAGCACAGTGAAGAGTCCGACCATGACACCCAGTCCGACGAGGTACCAGAACAACTCGTGGCGGGTGGCCGTCGGGTGAATATTTGGTGCGTCGGGAGTGACTCCTTGCAGTGCGCCTTCGCCACGAATCCAGCGCATGATGCCCGAGGGTCGAGGTAGGACCATTGGTACAGCGGCTCGGTAGAGTTGATATGTGGCGCCGAAGCGCTTGTCGCAGGTCGGTTCCTGGAGAAAACGGTTGGTCAACAACGAATAGACCAGGAGCACCGGCAGGAAGCCGAAAAGAAAGGTGGGCGAACCAAAAGCCAACCCAACGCCGGCCGCCGCCAGGAACTTCCCGGGAACCGATGGGTGGCGAATGATGGTGTAGGGCCCGGTATCGACGATTCGGACGGGGCCGCCATCGACATGGGTACCCGGCGATCCGCCTCCGACCAAGAAGAGATAGCCGTAGACGTACCAGACCGAAAAGCCCCCGAGACCGATGGCAATCAACCCGGGCCACAACGAGGCAGGCCAGGGGAGGAGCCGTCCGAGGCCGAGACTCTGATCCAGCCACCTCGCGATCAGGCACATGACGACGACACCGGGGAACATGACGAAAAGGTGAATTACGAAATTCCGATACAACTCAGGGCGGCGAATTGCCGCGAGGCAGGCCCAGAGGTCCGGAAGCCGGCTGTTTTCTTCATCGGTGTTCATTCGGTCAGTCTCCATGGTCACTCAGCCTCCAGGAATATAGAAAGGCGAAGCAAGGGTACAGGATTCTGGGGCTGGGGGCCCTGTGCAGTTATGACCGGGGATTCGACCGGATTAAGGGCATTCGGAGAATCGAGCCGGGATGGAACCGGAGGAACTGAAAGCACCACCGGGGTTGCACGGCTCTCCGCTACAATGTGCCGCGATGGATTACTTCCGACCTGAGGTTATTTTCCAATGACCGGGCGCCTGAAATCAGGAGTCCGCGCTCTGCCCGCGCCCTTGAGGTTTTTGAGAGCGCTGTTGGGACGGGATCGGCCGGCATATATCCACTACGCCGTAACGACGAAGTGCAATCTGCAGTGCCGGATGTGTGAGATCTGGAAGAGAGAGGCGAAGGACGAACTCGGACTCGACCAAATCGAGGAATTGGCTGCAGTCCTGGCCGAGGTAGGTTGTGTGCAAGTCAGCCTGGGTGGTGGCGAGCCGGCCATGCGCGAGGACTTGGCGGAGATCGTTGAGATTCTGTTGGCTCACGGCCTCAAGCCCCGGGTCCTGACCAATGGCGTTGCGATGACACCGTCCGTGACCGACAGGCTTTTGGCCAAGGGATTGACTGAGGTCTCTTTTTCGTTGGACTCGCTGAATCGAGAGCGGCAGGAGCGGGTCGACGGTGTCTCCGGGACCTTTGACAAAAGAATCAAAAACCTCATCTACCTGGCAGAAAGCCTTCCTCGACGAAGCAGCCTGCCGATCCTCAACACCGTGGTCACCCCAGAGAACCTCGGCGATTTGCTCGAGATCGCCGATGTGGCTGCCGACATCGGGTTCCACGCTTCTTTCATTCCCATTCATCTCCCCCCGGACGATCACGGTGAGCATCGCTTTTTCGGCCATGCGCCCGACTGGCGTTTTGGGGAGCACAGTGAAAAGGACTTACGGGAGGTCTTTGATCTCCTGATCGAACGAAAACGGCGGGGCGCTCCGATCATCAATTCGACTTCCTTCCTCGAACAGAGCGTCAATTACCTTGTCGACGGCAAGGCCTCTTGGTCGTGTCGGGCGGGAGAACTCTTTCATTCGATCAGTCCGCAGGGACAGGTTGCCCCCTGTCATGCCTTCGAAAATGTCTGGGAGACCGACTTTCGTGATCTGCCTGATCTGATCGGGACAGCCTCATATTTGAAAGCCGTTCGGCAGCGCGTTGCAGAGTGTGAGGGATGTTTCCGGCCCTGTTGGGCTGAGGTCTCATTCATGATGTTGGAGGCACGAGCGCTGCGGGAGATGATCAAGATCCAGGCGAGATCACGGTTCTCCGGCCGAACGATCGATGCTGCTGCGGTGTTGCGCCGAGTTGAGGCGAGGGATTCGGCGTGAGAGTCCTGCTGATCAATCCAACGCAGGCGTATGCGATCGATTCGGAAGCCGGGGGCGCCGTTGAAGACGGCGCCGGCTGTTATCCACCCTTGGGGCTGCTGCACCTGCAGGCGGGCCTGAACGCTTCCGGCCGGCACGAGGCGAAGGTCTTCGATGCCAATCTCCTGGGAGTGACCTATGAAGAGGCTCTGGGCCGGCGAATAGGGGAGTTTGACCCTCACTTGATCGGCATCATGGCCCTGACGCCCAATTTACCGAGCGTCGTGCATACGGTGGCCACCGTCAAGCGCAAGATGCCATCCGTGAACATCGTTATCGGTGGGCCTCATACCAGGTTCTTTTCAGAAGAAACCTCCCAGTTGGAGGGTGTCGATTTTGTGTTGCCGGGCGAGGCGGAAAACACCCTGCCGATGTTCGCGGATCAACTGGAAGAGGGTCGGGAACCACTCCAGATCCCCGGCTTGGTGACCAAGGCGGGTTTGCCGTTGATGCCCGGAGAGAGTGCACCACCGCCCGCGAATCTCGACGCTTTGCCCTTGCCGGACCGGTCGGGCATGGATATTGGCGCCTATCGTGGCATCGGAGGAATGGACTGCGTCTTCACCACGATGATTACCAGTCGGGGTTGTCCTCATCGGTGCACCTTCTGTTCGACGCCCCGAGGGGCATTCAGGGCTCGAAGTGTTGGTTCAATCGTCGAGGAGATGTCTCAATGCGCCGACCTGGGCATCGAGCATATCTACTTCCTTGATGACACCTTTCCCACCACGGGGGCCCGGGCCCGCGAGCTGTTCGATACCCTCGCCGGGAGATCGGACCTTCCCTCCTGGAGCTGCCGGACGATCGCTGGGGGCTTGAACGAAGATACCCTGGCCCGGATGAAAAATGCCGGTTGCCTGCGGGTGCAGGTCGGTGTCGAAACCTGGTCCGACGAGGGCTTGGAGCTTCTGGGCAAGCGAACCTCGATCGAGAAGATCCAGCGGACTTTCTCCGCCGCTCGCAAAGTCGGGGTGCCGTCAGTCGCATACTTCATGCTGGGTCTGCCCCACGAAAGATGCGCCGACGATGTCCGGCAGTTGGGAGTTTTTGCTCGGAGTCTCGCTCCGACCTATGCAATGTTCAACGTTTTGACGCTGTATCCCGGCACCGAGTTGTTTCGGCAGGCGGTGGACAAGGGCCTGGTGTCGGATGACGTGTGGAGGCAGTTTGCCCTTCACCCCAATCAGCACTTCGAACCGCCGATCTGGGATGAGTTTCTCGGACGAGATCAGCTCAACGCTCTCCAGGACGAAGCCTATCGTTCGTTCTATCTGAGGCCGAGCGTCATCCTCAGAGAGGCCCTGACCGGTGGCGGGCTTGTACGCAAGGTCAAGGCGGGCCTGCGCATGGTCTTCGGGTCAAGGCGGGCCCAAGCATGACGAAAGTCCTGCTGATCACGCCCTACGGATATCAGAACACGGGAATCCGTCTCTTGTCTGCGACTCTGCGAGAGGGTGAGTTTGAAGCGCCGATCCTCTTCATGAAGGCGTGGCGCAACAACGATATTCAGCCTCCGACCGAGGATGAGTTCGGGCTGTTGCAGGATTTCGTCAAGAAGACCGTTCCCGACATCATCGGCATCGGCTTCGGCACGCCCTACCTCAAGATCGTCAGCGAGATGACCGGCCGGCTGAGGGAGGTCAGCGGCGCCCACATTATCTGGGGGGGCGTGCACCCGACGATCGCCCCGGAAGACTGCATCGAGATCGCCGACAGTGTGTGTGTCGGAGAAGGTGAAAGGCCGTTGCTGGATCTGGCCAGGGCCTTTCGGGACGGGACTCCGATCGAAGAGACCCCCAATCTCTGGATTCGAACGCCCGAGGGCGTGCGTAAAAACCGGCCTCGGCAGCTGCTGCAGAATCTGGATGCTCTTCCTTATGCCCATTTGGCGGAGGCCGAGATGGCCTCGATCGAGGATGGACAGCTGCGGCACGGGAATCCATCAAAGGACAATGTGCTCTATCGGATCTTCGCCTCGCGGGGTTGCCCCTTCGGTTGTTCCTTCTGCTACAACAGTCAGTTTCGTCAGATTTTCAGTGGCTTAGGGCGATACCACCGCACTCGCACGGTTGAGAGTGTCATGAAGGAGTTGGAAGCGGCGGTTGCGCGCCTGCCAAAGCTGCGCCGCATCCGGTTCGACGACGACACCTTTGTTTTTCCTTCTTCGTGGATCAAAGAGTTTGTTGGCGAGTACACCCGGCGTATCGGTCTTCCCTTCGACATTCTGCTCAACCCACAGGCCGCCAACGAGGAGACGCTCCGTCTCCTCAAAGAAGCCGGGCTGGTCCATGTGCAGGTGGGCATTCAAAGTGGATCCGAAGACGAGGTCGAGGAGCACTTCAGCCGGGAAGGCTCTAACGCCCAAACACTGGGGCTTGCACGGCTGTTGAACGACATCGGCATCGAAGTCACCTACGATTTGATTCTGGACAACCCGCTGGCGACCCGGCGAGACAAGGAGGCGATGATTGACCTCCTGCTGCAACTGCCCCGGCCCTTCGCCCTCTTCATCTATTCCCTGACGAATTTTCCCAAGTCGGAGATCACCGACAACTTGTTGGAAATGGGACTGATTTCGCCGGAGGAGGTCGAGGGGCGTGCGACCAAGAGTTTCGAACAGTTCCGCCTCTCCTTGAGCTATCCGCGGCCGGCGGAAGAGACCTTCTTCGCCAGCCTGATCTCGATGACGTCGAAGGGTTTCATCCCCGGACGCCTGATCAAGGGCGTCAGCCGAAACACATTTCTTCGAGAGCATCCGGCGCCGGTGCGCTGGGCTGCGGAAGCGGCCAATGTCATCAAGCTGGCCGGAGTCGCTTTTAGGATGATGCGGCGGGGCGAGCTTTCGGCCTTCAAGATCGCCGAGTACGCCTCTTTCAAGAGGCGGTTGATTCAATGAGGAGAGCTCTCAGCTCTCAGCTATCAGCTCTCAGTTCTCAGCTGAGGCGCATGCAAAGACATGGCGATAGCCACAAAAAGGTACAAAAAAGCACAAAGAGAGAAGTCAAAAGGGTCTCTGGGACTGTGTCCGGGAGCGCGGGGCTCCCGCCCCGCATCGTGGTGACTGATTCTTGCAAGAGGCTCGGCTTTCAACTGAGTCGTCCACAAAAATCATCACAGAGATGCAGCGGGCGAGACGCCCGCCGCTACAATGAGATTTCCTTTGCGTCTTTGCGTTTTTTGTTTTTCTCGGGTCATGCAGAAAGCCAAAAGTCCGGTTTTCCTTTGGTCAGACACCAGGCAAGGGGGGGATAGGTGGGGAACGCCGAAAGACCTCGATCGGTTCTGATCCGGGTCAACGAAGGCCTGGGGATTCACCCCTTCCTTCGTGAGACCAATGTCTCGGGCGTCTATCCCGCCCTGGGCATCGCCTACCTGGCGGGAGCTGTGCGAGCCGCCGGTTTTCCGGTGTCGGTGATTGATGCACACGCCTTGAATCTGGACCTGGAAGAGCTGGCTCGGCAGGTTGGGCAGCTGCAACCCGACGTCATTGGTCTGACCTCGACCACCTTCAACTGGCCGGTGGT
>JAOZPW010000341.1 GCA_029932545.1 Thermoanaerobaculales bacterium
ACTGCTTGGGTCGGGGAGCGACGCCGCACCCACGGCTCCGGTCCCGGCCGCGGTCGCGGTTTGTACTCCCGGGGCCAAGTTCACCGCTGCGTCACTGAGCAGAAATACTTCGCTGTCACCAACCCAATCAATCCTCACCACCAAACTTCCCAACAAACCACGAAACGATGCTGACCATCAGTGCGCCCAGAACCGCCCACCAGAAGCTGCTGACCTCAAACCCGGACACCAGCTTGGAGGCCAGGAAGAAGGTGAAACCGTTGACCAGCAGGTAGAAGAGCCCCAGGGTCAGGATGGTGATCGGCAGCGTGAGAATGGTCAGAATCGGCCGAACCAACGCATTGACCAGCCCGAGCACGATAGCCGCGATGGCCAAGGCTTGGTAGGTGTTAATGCTGACGCCCGACAGGATCCAGTCCGTCACCCACAGAGCAAGAGCAATAACCAGCCAGTGAATCAAGAAACGTTTCATCAGGACCTCCACGAATTACTGTGGATTGATCATAGCGCAGCCTGCCAATCCGGCCCTTCGTCTCCCGAGACTCCATACCGAGTTGGAGGCAAAAGGCCCCAAGCGCTATGAGTTCGACAATATTTCGACATTGTCCCCTGTAGATCCGGGTCACCGTAGACGCCCGCCCCTCTCCGACGGGACGTGCCACTCTTTGCATTGTTCTCAAGGTAAAGCCCTCCATCAGTACAGTTGCGAACAATGCATAGGGTGGCAATCCACGGCGAAACCCTCAGCAACCGAGTCTCCCGGCTGAGCCGTAGGCCGCCGAGGTCCTTTCCCGGAGGGGCGACTCCCCTACCGATTCAAGATATGCTGCCCCTCCGGGAAAGGGCCGAGCGGGCACGCCCTCGCGCGTGCCCGAAGGCCGGGGTTGGAAGACAGGGGCCGCAAACCGCGCCCGAAACCGCGTCCGTTCGCCCTTGACCGCTGACCGCGACGGCGGCCGCAACACACGTCCGGGGCCGCGACAGGTCCGGTCACCGCTTGTGGATGACCGCCGATGCGGGGCAGGAGCCCCGCGCTCCTGCAACGGTGTCGTTGGGGAGCACGGGCCTCCCGGCCCGCATTTCTTGAACACCACCCGTATCTCCTCCACAACATAATCATCCAAACCAAAAACGCCGGGCATTTAATGCCCGGCGTTTTTGTGTTGGCGAAGCGAACGAAGGAGTTAATTCGCTTCAACCTTGACCTTGACGGTTCGGGGCTTGCTCTCTTCCCGCTTGGGCAGAGCCAGCGTCATCACGCCATTCTTGAACGTGGCCTCGATCTTGGTGGAATCCACCGTCGTCGGCACGGTGAAGCGACGCTCGAACGCACCAAAACTGCTTTCAACACGGTGGTAGGTCTCGCCCTCGGCAGCCTCTTCGAACTGCCGCTCACCCTTGATCGAAAGAACACCGTCCTCAACGGTGACGTCAACTGCCTGGGCTTCGATACCGGGCATCTCGACGGTAATTTCGATACCGTTCTCGCGCTCGAGGATATTAACCGGCGGAACCCAGGTTCCACACATGCTGTCGGCCTCGCTTCGATCCCTGAGACTTCCGCCCCACATCGAGTTGATAAAACGCTCCATGTCTCTCCCAGGATTGAACATCTGCCTCGTCGGCTCTCTCAAAGTAATACTTCGCATGGTCTCTTGCCTCCATTTCCGACGGCCCTTGTTCTGACCGCCTTGATGGATACAATATACAATCTCATGTGATGCTTGTCAAGTACTAGCTCCTAGAAAATCTATCTTTCTTATCGTTCTCTTATCAGATTTACTGAAAAAGGCAAAAAAAACCGGGCCAAAAGGCCCGGGTAAAATCAAAGTATTGACTTTCAGGTTCTAAATCAGCCCCCGAAATGAAACGCATACAACAGCGGGGCAATGATCATCGCCACGACGCTGATCAGCTTGATCAGGATGTTGATCGAGGGGCCGGAAGTGTCCTTGAAGGGATCCCCTACCGTATCGCCGGTGACGGTCGCCTTGTGCATTTCTTCAAAGGCTGCACCGTGAACCGCCTGTCCCTCATCCTTGACCTGCTTCTTGGCATTGTCCCAGGCACCCCCAGCGTTGGCCTGAAAGATCGCCAGACAGACACCGGAGATCGTCACACCGATCAGGAGACCACCGAGCATGTTGGGGTTGTAGAGCCCAACGATGACCGGGACCAGTACCGCCATCAAACCAGGCGCCATCATCTTCTTGATTGCAGCGGCGGTCGCAATTTCCACACAGTAGGAATACTGCGCTTTACCATCGGCTGCATCGATGACTTTGGCCTCTTCCGCGGTCGGCTCACGCTCTTCACTCTCGGCCTTCTGAGCGGCCACCAGGGCCGGCCGCAGTTCAGGAATCTCAGCAAACTGACGCCGCACCTCACGGATCATCGCCTGCGCTGCATCGCCAACCGCAACCATCGCCATCGCAGAAAATCGGAAGGGCAACATGCAGCCGAACAACAGACCGACCAGCACATAAGGATCACCAGCATCCAGATGGACCTCTCCTTGCATTTTAGTCAAAAAGGCTGCCGTCAAAGCTAAAGCGGTCAGTGCCGCCGAGCCGATGGCGAAACCCTTGCCGATTGCGGCGGTCGTATTGCCCACCGCATCCAGCTTGTCCGTTCGGGCCCTGATGTCACGACCCAGTTGTGCCATCTCCGCTACGCCGCCGGCGTTGTCGGCGATCGGACCGTAGGCATCAGTTGCCAACTGAATAGCGGTCGTCGAAAGCATACCCAACGCAGCGAGGGCGATTCCGTAGAGCCCTGCGAACTCATAGGCGATCAAAATAGCAGCGCCTATGACGATGACCGGAAAGGTCGTTGAGTTCATGCCGACGGCGACACCCTGGATGATGGTCGTCGCAGCTCCGGTTTTAGAGGCTTCAACAATGGTGCCGACCGGAGTCTTCTCAGTCGCCGTATAGAACTCAGTCAAGAGACCGACTGCAATACCGGCTGCAAGTCCAGCAACAACAGTGATCGAAAGCCCGATCCAGGTGAAGATGTCCGTGCCTTCCCCAACAACCCTGGCAACTTCAATGCCACCTTCAGGGATGAGCCACTTAATGGCGCCGATGGTACCGATGACCATCAGAATCCCAGCGCCGAAGGTCCCGCGATTGAGGCCGGCCTGCGGGTTACCACCTTCCTTGGTGCGCACGAAGAAGAAACCGATGATCGAGGCCACTAAACCAACAATCGCAATTGCCAGCGGCAACAACACGGCATTCATTCCTGATCCCGGGTTCAGCGCCTCAAGGCCTTTGAACCAGACCACACCGAGAATCATCGACGAGATAATGGCCCCGATGTAGGACTCAAAGAGGTCGGCGCCCATACCGGCCACGTCACCGACATTGTCGCCGACGTTGTCTGCAATCGTCGCAGGGTTCAGGGGATGATCCTCGGGGATGCCCGCCTCAACCTTGCCGACCAGATCGGCGCCAACGTCAGCAGCCTTGGTATAGATGCCTCCGCCAACGCGCGCAAAGAGGGCAATCGACGATGCGCCCAGCGAAAAGCCCGACAAAAGATTCAAGACCAGCGTCATCGCCGTAACATCTGTCAAAGCTGTCGAGTGCATCTTTGTGTATACGATGAAAAGACCACCCAGACCGGTCAGGGCCAGGCCTACCACCGACAAACCCATTACCGATCCGCCGTTGAACGCGACCTGCAGAGCCTGATTGAGA
>JAOZPW010000342.1 GCA_029932545.1 Thermoanaerobaculales bacterium
CCCCTCTCCCCCTCCCAGTCACCCTCATGTCCCCGAAACGGGACGCCCAGTCCTCTCAGGTGGGCACGGCTTTCCACTCAGGACTGGTTCGCCGCTTCGAAACCAGGCATTGTTTTTGCAACAACTCAGAGTGGGCGGCACGGACTCTCACGGCGCCCAGTGACCTGAAAAGGAGATAGACCATGAAAAAGTGGATTTCGATCGCTGCGGTTTGCGCGTTGGCGGTTGTACTCGGGAGTTGTTCGTCGGTCAGCTATGTTACCGACTGGGACACCCACTATGATTTTTCTGGTGCTCAAGACTTTGCATGGTACGAACTGCCTGAGAGGCCGGATCGCGGCAAGCCATCCCCTGCGCCCAATGCGTTCGTTACCGCCCGCATTCGAAATGCTGTGACCGGCGAACTCGGCCTCAAGGGGCTCGACCCTGCCAAACCAGGCGAAGCGGACCTCCTGGTGACCTACCACATTACCCTGCAACAGAGCATGCAGATCTACAACAGCGGATGGGGATACCCCTACCGCGGCTACTGGGGTTGGGGCGGAGGCTGGGGCGGCGGAGGCTACTCCTCGGCACGAATGGTAACCAGGGGCACCCTGATCGTCGATATCCTCGACAGCAAGAAACGAACTCTGGTCTGGCGCGGCATCGCAGAGGGCGCCTTCAGCAAGCCCAACCCGTCGGAGGCCGATGTCGCAAAGATTGTGTCCCGGTTGTTGTACGAGTTCCCAGTGCAATAGACGGGCGTGTGATTGGTTTGCGGGCATCAGCGTAATTTTCAGGGTACGGACGACCAATCACCCACCCGCCTATCGCATTGTGCGCTTCGCGCAGGGGGAAAGAGAACAGGGTTGACATCATAGCTGTAGGTAATTACCATACTTTCATTACATAAGGAGGCGGCCAACGCAGTCCTTCCCGTTGTGACGGCTCTCCCCCTGACCTCACGGAAAGCTGGACGCAAGATCTACCCGAACGAGGCTTTGCTTGCCGAAGGCTGTGCTGGCCTGAACAGAGAATCGGTGGCGATGGCTCACCAACTCCTGACTGTATCCAAGCAACGTTTGGCTCAGAAACTCGGCCGGATTGATGATCCCGAAATCATTGAAGTACTGCGTGAAGCCATGAGGGTTCAACTCGAACTCTGAGTTCTACCGATACACCTCTCTCCGATGGCCTACACGAATGACAGAGATCAGCAACCGGGTGCCGTCAAAGGCATAGATCACGCGAAACTCGCCGACCCTCAGTCTCCGAAGCCCTTTCCAATGGGCTGATAACATCGACCCTTTCAGTGGCTGTTCGAGCAACTGCTCGACTGCGGCGACTATGCGCCGTTGGGAATCCTTGTCGATGGCCTTGAGTTCTTTGAGTGCACGCCGTTCCCAGCGAATCTCAATCGAGGCCGAGGTCACGTTTCACCTCAGCGTGGTCAATCCACTTGGAACCTGGGTCACGCACCCGGCCCAGGGCGATCTCTAAATCTTCAACCTCATCAAGATATCGTTCCAGAGCTTCAACCAAGAATGACGATTTTGACCGTTTTGTCGTAGCACTAAGGCGAGTCAAACGCTGAGCCAAATCGTCGGGCAGCCGGACTGATTGAGTTGCCATCAAAACCTCCTGTAGTTATTGTAATACAAACACTACAAATGGCAATAGCAGCCTGTAGGGCGTGCCGAACCCTCAAAGGGGACAGTACTGTATTACATGCAACCATCACCGCCCCTGCAAATGACCCCAAACCCCAACCTGGCCGATTCTCCGAAAAGCCCAAACAACCCCTCGCCCAATGCCTCCGAAGAAATCCTCAGCAAGAGCGGTGGTGGTTGGAAGCAGAACCGCTGTCAAGACGGTGGAAACCGCCAGCCCGCCCATGATGACCAACGCCATTGAGTAATAGTAAATCCCGGCCAACGCCGGACGCTGAATAACGATCGGCACCAGCCCGACCAGAGTAGTGATCGCGGTCATCAGGATCGGCCGCAGGCGCTCCCGGCCGCCTCGCATCATCGCTTCGGTCCGTTCCATGCCGCGACGCCGATAGGCGTTGATGTGCTCCAGCATGACGATGCCGTTATTGACGACAACCCCAATCAACAAGAGCAGGCCGATGGCAGCCGGCTGGTCGAAGTCGGTTCCGGTCAGCCAGAGGGTCCAAAATGCCCCCGAGATGGCAAAGGGCAGGGAGACCATCAAACCGATCGCTTGCCGCACGCTTTCGAACAGCCCGGCCATGACGGCGAAGACCAGCAACAGTGCCAGTGCGAGATCAATCAGGAAGTCCCGGGATTGATCCTGTTGGCGGTTGATCCACTCAGACATCGTCCAGTGGTAGCCGTAGGGAAATTCCATCAAATCCATCGTCTGCTTCACCAGCGGCAGGTAGTCTGCCATCGTGCCCTCTTCATAGCGCCCGCCGACCCAGACGCTGGTCCGACGGTTGTCCCGGCGGATGCGCTCCGGGCCCGGCGCCAGGCTGAATGTGGCCAACGAAGCCAGAGGGATCTTCTCGCCGTCCGAACCCCAAACCGGCAAATTCCTCAGCTGAGACAAGGTTTCTTCATCCTGCTCGTCCAGGGTCAGGCGCATCTCCCTCTCGCCGTCGGCGGTCCGGAAACGCTGCAATCGCCGTCCCCGAAAGGTCAAGGAGACGATGTCGGCCGGCTGGTTGAAGGGTACGCCATACCGGGCAGCCAACTCACGATCAAGGTCGACGGAAAGTTCCATCTGTCCACTTTCGGTCGAGGCCCACGAGTCGACCAGGCCGGGGATCTCGGAGACCCGCAGTTTCGCCTCCTCGGCCAGTTCCGACAACACGCCGGTGTCCTCGCCGACGATCTGAAATGCAACCCGCTTGCCGCCACCACGTCGCCAACCCATGCCCCCCTGATCCTGCACCTCGAGCTTGAGGCCCGGAATCTCAGGAACCAACTCCCGCAGGAGCTTCCGCGTCCCTTCCATGGCCGCATCGTTGGCGAAGCCTTCTTTCATGTAGATGCGAGTCAGACTGAAGCGGTCGGACCAGAAACTGTAGATATGCTCGGCGTTGAGTTCCTCCCGTTGCGGCAGCAGGGCCGCTTCGACCAGGTTGATCACTTTCTCCTTGCGTTCGAGGCTCAGAGGTTCAGAAAACTCGTATCGGGCCTGCACGAAGACTTCGGACCGGTTGGCGTCAAAATTCCTGTCGATGTGATTGAATGGGAACACAGCCGAAGCGATGACCCCCAATCCGATGACGACGGACAACCACCGGTGCTTCAAATTGAAGGCCAGAATCCGGTCATAACGCCGCTCGATGGCCAGCATCAGGGGCGCCCGGCGCGGGGGACGAAGCCGAATGAACCGTGACGTCACGAGAGGGATCAACGTCTGGGATATAAAGAGCGAGGCCACCAGCGTCAGGCAGACAGTAATCGCCAGCTCCCGAAGGTAGATATTCATTTGGTTGGGCTTGTTGAAAACCATCGGCAGAAAGACGATCACAGAGGTGACGGTGGCGGCGATGACCGCCATAGAAACCTCGCGGGCGCCCATTAGCGCTGCCTGCTTCCGGCCCAGACCCAACTGCTGGTGACGGTAGATATTCTCCATGACGACGACGGCGTTGTCGACCAACATGCCGATGCCGACGATCAGGCCCAGCAGGGTCAGGGTATTCATCGTCTTGCCCATCGCCCAGATCGCCCC
>JAOZPW010000083.1 GCA_029932545.1 Thermoanaerobaculales bacterium
GAAGCACGCCCTGCGTGCGTTCGGGTCCGTCCCTTGAATGCAAACGACATTCCTCTCTGTGTTTTACTAATTGACATCGTTGGAGTAACTCTATGACTGAAAATGGAAAACAGGCCCTCGAGGCCGCACAACTGATTGAACGGGACATCGTCTCTTTCCTTCGCCGCATGATTGCCATCCCGGCGGAAAGCTTGAAAGAAAAGGAACGCTGCGAGCTGGTCAAGGCCGAGTTCGAAAAACTGGGTTTCGACGAGGTCTTTTTCGACGGACTGGGCACGGTCGTGGCCCGCATCGGCAACGGCCCTTTCAAGATCCTGATGGACGGACACATCGACTGTGTCGGCGTCGGCGATCCGGCCTCGTGGGACTACGATCCCTTCGAGGGCAAAGAAGAAAACGGCGAAGTTTGGGGTCGGGGCGCGGTGGACGAATTGCCCGCCATCGCCGCCATGGCCTACGGCGTACGCCTTCTGATGGATCGCGGTTGGCCCGAGGGAGTGACGGTCTATCTATCGGCTTCAGTGATGGAGGAGGACTGCGACGGCCACTGCATGCTCCATCTGATCGAAAAGGAGGGCATCAAGCCCGACGTCGTCATCCTGGGAGAGCCGACTGATCTGGATATCTACCGCGGTCACCGGGGTCGAATGGAAGCAACGATCACAACGAGGGGGCGCTCGGCCCACGGCGCCCATGCTCACCACGGCATCAATGCCCTCTACAAGATGGCGCCGATCATCCTGGATGTGGAGAAGCTCAATGAGAACCTCGCCCACGACGAATTCCTGGGTTCCGGCTCGATCATTGTCTCCCACATCTCAGTCGACACGCCGTCCCTCAACGCTGTGCCCGACCGTGCCACGATCACCCTCGACCGGCGCATGACGGTTGGTGAGACCGTCGAAACCGTATTGGCAGAGCTTCGGGCCCTACCTCATCTGGGCGACGCCGAGGTCGAACTGCTCCACTACGACGAGACCAGCTGGACAGGCGCCCAAGCCACACAGGAAAAATACTTTCCCACCTGGGTGCTCGATGAAGACCATCCACTGGTGCGGGGCGCTGCTGAGGCCGCCGCCGCAGTACTCGACGAGCCACCTGCAGTTTCCCGCTGGCACTTCTCGACCAACGGCGTCGCCACCATGGGCCGCCTGGGCATCCCGTCGATCGGCTTCGCCCCTGGCCTCGAAGAGCTGGCCCACACCACCCAGGAACACGTCAAAATTGAGGACCTCGTCAAAGCAACCGCTGTGTATAGCTTGATGCCGGAATTTCTTCTCAAATGAACCCCCCTTTCCTTTTTTTCGTGATGGGTTTTTTCGCGTCGTTGCCCGGCAAAACGGAAATGATCGACGAAAAATCCAGCCGAAAACAAGGACCCACGGAAAGGTCAGCAAATGCAAACAAGACTTAAGGGCAAAGACTTCATCACAACCCAGGACTGGACGGTCGAGGAGATCGAAACGATCATCGCCCTCGCCGAGGAACTCAAAATGGCCAAGGCCACCGGCCGCAGGATGCCGCTGCTGGACCTGAAAACCCTTTACATGATCTTCTTCGACTCGTCGACGAGGACCCGCAACTCCTTCGAGACCGGCATCACCCAGCTCGGCGGGCACGGGATTTTCCTCTCGCCCGACAAGATGCAGATCTCCCATGGCGAAAATGCGCGTGACACCGCCAACGTGCTATCCCGTTACGGTGATGCGATCGCCATCCGCCACTGCGCGCTCAATGAGGGCAACCCGTACATTCGTGATGTTGCCGAGCACGCCGACATTCCGGTGATCTCAATGCAATGCGATATCTATCACCCCTGCCAGATTCTGGCGGATTACCTGACGATCAAGGAGAAGTTCTCCGGCCGGACCAAGGGCCTCAAACTGGGCGTCGCCTGGACCTCGGCGCCCAACTACGTGCGGCCGCTGTCGGTGCCGCAGAGCCTGATCCTGATGATGCCCCGGATGGGAATCGACGTCACTCTGGCCTATCCGCCGGAGTTCAAGCTGATGCCGGAGATTGAGGAACAGGCCCGTGCCAATGCCAAGATCGCCGGCTCATCATTCGAGATCACCCACAACTTCGAAGACGCCTTTGAAGACGCAGATATGGTCATTCCAAAGTCGTGGGGTCCCTTGATGACCACAACCGACACGCCTGAGGGCCTCAACCTGATCGAGAAATACCCCTCGTGGCGCTGTGATGCCGAGAAGATGGCTCTGGCCAAGGACCACTGCCTCTACATGCATCCTCTGCCGGCTGATCGTGGTCGCGAGGTGACCAACGAGGTGATCGACGGACCAAACTCCGTCGTCTACGACGAGGCCGAAAACCGGCTCCACGTGCAAAAGGCGTTGATGGCCTTGACAATGTAGCGAAAAGAAGACGATGAAACACAGAGACACAGAGAGCACAGAGGAACACAAAGGGAGAGAAAGACAGAAACGCAAAGGCGCAAAGACGCAAAGGGGAGTTTTAAAATATTCTCCCGCGTCCGCCTGCCCCTGCGGGGCTCACCGTTCGGTCTGCGAATGCCTCGGCACGCAAGCGTTCCTCAGCATCGCCTCCCTTTCGGCGGCCACCTTTGGCGGCTTCAGGCGGACCAGATCGATGGTGCTCCCATTTGCCGAAGCCCATTTCGACGTCCCATCGAGCCCGGCTGTACGCGAAGCGTGCCGAGGCCGAGAAGTACGACCGACATGAGCTTGCTCATGAAGGTAGATCTTCGGAGGCCAAAAGTGGCCGCAGGCCACGGTAGCGGGCTCGATACCGGTACCGCCCGGACTTCAACCTTTGCGTCTTTGCGTCTCTGCGCCTCTGCGTTAACTTCTTCCTCGATTGCGATCAATTCAGGAGGTCGTTCGACTCTCCTCTGTGCCTCTCTGTGTTCTCTGTGCCTCTGTGGTAATTTTCCTGATGCTGGAGCGTACGATGGCCCAATTTAAACTGCGGTGCAGCGAGTGCGGTGGGGTCTTCTCGGAGGACCCGAAACTTCTGGTATGCCCGGAGTGCTGCAAACAGCAGGTCCAGGGCGGGTCCCTTCGTGGCGTGCTCGAGGTGGAGATTCTTGATGGCCCGACCCAATGGCCCGACGCACCGCTCGGCAGCCCAGATTTTTTGCAGCAGGTCCTTCCGCTCGGCGATCCAAGCCTTTTGGCGCCACTGGCCGTCGGCAATACGCCCCTGCTCGATGTGCCACGCCTCCGGAGAGAACTCGAAATGCCCCGCCTGTGGCTCAAGGATGACAGCCGTAACCCCTCGGGTTCAACCAAGGACAGAGCCTCCCTCCTGGTCGCAGCCAAGGCAGCCGAGTACGGATTTGAAACGATCGCGACGGCCTCGACCGGCAACGCCGCGACCGCCCTGGCCGCCGTCTGCGCCGCCTCAGGGCAACGGGCTGTCGTTCTGGTCCCTGCCGGGGCGCCCCCGGCCAAGTTGACCCAAATGCTGGCCTACGGCGCCGAGGTGGTACCCATCGACGGATCCTACGACGACGCCTTCGAACTCTGTATGGAGGCCTGCACCAAATTCGGGTGGTACAACCGCAACACAGCACTTAATCCCTTTACCTTGGAGGGCAAGAAGACCCTGGCCCTGGAGATCGCTCGTCAGTTGGCCCCGGAAACGCCGGACGCCATTATCATTCCAACGGGAGACGGCGTAATCCTGGGCGGCATTGCCAAGGGCTTCGCCGACCTTGCGGCATGGGGGCTTATCGACCGCGTGCCGCGGTTGATCGCCGTGCAACCCCAAGGCGCCTCAGGATTGATCTCGGCTCTGGCCTCCGGCGCCGAAGACGTCACCCCTGTTCCAGGCGCCGCCAGCATTGCCGACTCTCTGGTCGTCGAAGCGCCTCGCAACGCCCGCCTGGCCCTTCGCCGCATCCGGCAGTCGGGAGGCGGTGGAGTCACGGTCTCCGACGAGACCATCATTGCAGCGATCGCCCGACTGGCCCGCCTGACGGGAGTTTTCGCAGAGCCTGCAGCCGCGGCCTCATTGGCCGGACTGGAAGCGGCCCTCAAGGCAGGTCTCGTCGACAAGGACGAACGAGTCGTCCTGCTCGTCACCGGAACGGGGCTCAAGGACCGCGACGCAGCGGCCCGGTCCGTCACCATGCCCTCGGCCGTCCGCCCGGAGCTCAGTCATTTGGCCGAACGGCTGGGTCTGGTCCGATGATCGAAGACACACTCTCTCCCCTGCGCGAGGATGTTCGTTTGCTGGGCGCAATCCTTGGTGACGTCTTAAAACATCAAGAAGGACAGGCAGTCTACGAACTGGTCGAACGAGTGCGTTTACTTTCCAAGGCGGCTCGCAACGGCGATTCCAAGGCAGATGACGACCTCAATGCCATCTTTCGGAATCTACCGACCGAAGACGCTCACCGCGTCGCGCGTGCCTTCGCCCACTTCCTGGCCCTGGCCAATATTGCCGAACAACACCATCGAATCAGACGCCGGCGGTCCTACGAGCAAACCGGAGGATGCGCCCCACAACGGGCCAGTCTGGACGAGACGTTCGCTCGCCTGATCGCCGGAGGAGTCTCCCCGCAACAACTCCACCACACTGTGACCAGCCTTGACATCGGTCTGGTTCTCACCGCGCACCCCACGCAGGCACAGCGCCGCACCATCATTCAAAAATACGGTCGGATCGCCGGCCTCCTCAAGATTCGGGATCAGGAAACCAAGGCGCCAAACGTCGTTCGGACAAAACTCGAGCGGGTCATCACCGAAAGCTGGGGAACGGACGAGGTCCGTCGCCGCAAGCCGACCCCTGAGGATGAAGTCCGCAACGGGCTCGCATGGTTCGAGCAGGTGCTCTGGGATGCCGTTCCCGCCCACCTCCGTGCCCTCGATCGAGCTCTCAAGACCCACGCCGGCCGGGCGCTTCCTCTGGAGAGCTCACCCATTTGTTTTGGGTCGTGGATGGGCGGCGACCGTGACGGCAACCCTAACGTCACTCCGGAAACAACGAGGAGGGCGATCCTTCTGGCACGCTGGCAGGCAGCGGCTCTCTACCTTCGGGAGATCGAGGTCCTCAGGGAGGAACTCTCGATCAACAAGGCTTCCGAGGAACTGCTTGGCCGGGTCGGCCCCGTGTGGGAGCCCTACAGGGAGGCCCTGCGACCGCTGAAGGCGCAGTTCGAGGCAACCCTTGAATACTGTGAACAAGCCCTGTCCGATCGATCCACCGTGGCGGGTTCTGAGGTTCTTTTCGACCCTTCCAGGGTCAAGGCGCCTCTCGAGCTATGCCGCCGTTCATTGTTGGCCTGCGGCTACGATGTGATTGCCGAAGGACGCCTGGAGGACCTGCTCCGCAGAGTTACAGTCTTTGGTCTGACTCTTGTTGAACTGGACCTCCGGCAGGAAGCCGATCGCCACACCGAGGCTCTCGACTTCCTGTGCCGGACGGCCGGCCTCGGCGACTATCGGCAGTGGGACGAGGACCGGCGGCAGGCCTTCCTCATTGAGCATTTGCAACAGGGAACACCCCTGGTCGGTATTGAATACTGGAGAGACTCAGACGGCCGGGCCCCGGAGTCGGTGGCTCAGGTCCTCGGCGCGTTTGCCGTTGCGGCCCACCAGGGACAGGGGGCTCTCGGCGCCTACGTGATCTCCATGGCATCACAGCCATCGGATGTTCTCGCCGTCGAGTTGCTGCAATCCGAGGCGCGGAAATTCTTTGCTGACGGGGCCTCCGGACCTCCGATGCGAGTTGTACCTCTCTTTGAAACGTTGGCCGATCTCGAAGGCATCGAAGGGGCCGTCGAGAAACTGTTGGCCGTTCCGTGGGTTGTCAACAGGTTGCGCGAGGTCCACGGGGGACGACTGGAGATCATGCTGGGCTATTCGGACTCGGCCAAGGATGCCGGCCGACTGGCAGCCTCTTGGGCTCTCTACAAGGCTCAGGAAGCCGTCGTCGCCGCCGGCCGGCGGGCCGGAATTCAGGTCACCCTCTTCCATGGTCGGGGTGGAACCGTCGGGCGGGGCGGAGGGCCGACCCACGCCGCCATCCTCAGCCAACCGCCCGGCTCGGTCGACCACACAATCAGGGTCACCGAACAGGGCGAAATGATCGCCGCCAAATTTGGGCTTCCTGAACTGGCCGGTCGCAACCTCGAACTCTACGTCACTGCCGTGACCGAGAGCAGCCTGCGGACCGAAGGTCAGTCTACGGCCGCCTGGCGCGGCGTGATGGACCGGTTGGCGGAGCACTCGACACGAGCGTATCGCAACGTCGTCCGGCACGACCCCCGGTTTGTGCCCTACTTCAGAACCGCGACCCCCGAGACGGAACTGGCCCGGCTCAATATCGGTTCACGACCAGCCCGGAGACCCTCGGCCGTGCCCCTGGAAGAACAGGGAATCGAGACGCTCCGTGCCATTCCGTGGATCTTCGCCTGGACCCAGATTCGTTTGATGCTCCCCTCCTGGTTGGGTCTGGGCGAGGCGTTGCAGGCCGTCAATGATGGGGACGACCGCTTGACTCTGGAAATCATGGCACGGGAATGGCCCTTTTTCTCGACCTTCCTCGATCTGATCGAAATGGTTCTGGCCAAGACCCTCCCCGATATCGCCGCCCATTACGACGCCCTGCTGGTCCCGCCGGAATTGAGAGACATGGGGACCGAACTCCGGGACCGGCTTGGCCAGACCCGCTCTGAGGTTTTGGGGCTCAGGCAGCGCAATGCGCCACTGATCGACAACCCGGTTCTCAGCCGTTCGATCGATGTCCGCAACCCTTATGTCGACCCCATTAACCGCCTGCAGGCCGAATTCCTTCGCCGCCTTCGGACGGCGCCTGAGGAGCATGGAGAATTCGAAAGGCTTCGCGCCGCCTTGCTGACGACGATCAATGGGGTTGCTGCGGGTATGCGTAATACCGGCTAGGAGCCTGTAGGGCATAGGCCGCCGAAGCGACTGCAGAGTTGAGTTGATCCCCGGCCTCTACCCCACAGGCTCCTATAATGCGCTGCGCGCATTGTGGCGGGGCGCCAGAAGGTGATCAGTTATTACCGGGTGGCTATTCCCAGCCAGTCTTCGATCCTGGGCGCCACGTCGACGGCCTGCATCTCCTTGAGCTTGCCGCGGCCTGCGGGGACCCCTCGTGCCATAAAGATCCCACATAGGGCATCGTGATGGTTGAGATAACCGTGTTGACCGTAGTACCGGCTGGGACGCATGACCCTCCCTTCAAGTCTCGACGATGCGGCATATCCCGGCTTGAGAAAGACGACCAGATCACCGGAATTGGGGTGGTTGAGGCCGAGGGCAGCCAGATCGTCTTTTGAAGCGATGGTTTCGACCACCGGTTCGCCCTCGACACCGAGATCCGCCAGGGCTCGTGCAGCCCGTCTCAAGAGTTGGTCGGCTTCATCGACCGGCACTACTCCACCGGGATCACGACCCTCGAGATTGAGGTAGATATGACCCATGCCGCCACTGGTGACGGCGGCCATTGGGCTCGAATCCGACACCCGTAACCGGCCGTGCTCCTCGACGGTATCCACCAATCCAGCGTCGATCAACACCCGGTTCACAAGGACCTCATCGTGAATGGGAAGGAGCCCATGATCGGACACGACGACTAAAACGTCCTCAGTCGGATTGAGTCCAGACCACAGGCCGGCTACCGAAAGATCGATCGATCGACCGCACCGCCTCAGGGCCTCGCGGGCGGCAAAGGCTGTTCCCTGAGACCAGGCCCATTGGTCCTTCTGCACGATCAGCCCCGCGTGGAGGAATTCGTCCGGGCTGGGGTGATAGGCCAGAAGGAATTCGAAATCTTCGTTGTCCATCACCCATTGAGCAACAGTATCAAGATAACGGTCGAGGCGCTCGACCTGCTCTACATAGGTATCCAGATCGATGCCCTTCCCCATGTCCAACCACCATGTTTCCAACGCTTTCTCGTCGGGCACGCCTGGCCACGGACCGACCTCCGGCGTCAACCGGTTGGAAAAATCACGAGGGAAGGCCAACAAACGGTTGAATGCACCACGGTAAAGGCGAACACCACCTCTGTGGACGTCCAGGTGAAGCACCTTCGACCAGGCTCCATAGAGTTCGTCACCAATATCCGAGGGGCCTGCTGCCATGACCTGAGTGTCGAACCACCCGCGCTCCTCGATATACCGCCACGAGACCTCGCCTTCACTGCGAACCGCGATCGTTTGGAAACGCGGCCGTCCGTCCGACTGAATATCCAAAACTGCGACCTCGAGCTGCAACAACTCCTCGCCAGAGACCATTACCGGAATACGCCATCTGAGCGTCTCGACACCGTCCACCGATGCCAGTTCCGGTTCCCCTTCGGCCTCCGACGGATCGAGTTCGATAATCTCAGCCCGGATGAGCGGCCGAACAGGCCACGAGATACCGAAATCGCCGCTGAGATCTCTCGATGAGAAATCCGCACCTGGCCACAGCAGAATTCCAGTACGCAGACCTGCAGCCCGGGCCTTGACCCACAGTGGCGGCGCCTCAGACACGGTTCCGAACCCGTTCGTTCGCCGGTTCAGGGCATCACCATGGGCACGATAACCGTTACTGACGATCCCGGTCTCAGACGGCAAGGCGCCGGTGATCAACGAGGCGTGATTGACGGCGGTCAGCGTCGGATTGACCATGCGAAGCCGTTCAGTCTTGAGGCCCTCAGTCGCCATGCCCCCCAGGCCGGCAGGTGTAACAACCGTCGGGTCTGAGAGCCACCTCTCCAACAAAGGAGCGCCCAGGCCATCGAATGAGACCATCACCACCCGTGCCGCTCGAGTTCCTTCCGGCGCGCCGGTCCTGCAGGCCGGTACGGCCAAAGAAAGGCTCGCTGCAGCTATGGCAACAGCCAGAAAGCGGATACCGCCATTGTTCCTCATCATCCACACTCCACAATTCGGGCCGAAACCCACTCGTCGACCAGACGCCTCAGTGCCTCGGCGGCATCTTTCCCAGATTGAAAGGGTCCGACCCGGACCCGCTCCAACCCATCGGGCCCCTCCATCGCAAGAGCCTTTTCGCCACTTTCCTTGAGACGCTCGACAGCCCGTTTTGCATTGCTCGAACTCGAGAAGGCCCCCACTTGAACCCAGAGGCATTGATCGCCGCCGGATGATTGTGGAACAGGCGCGGTCACACCGGACCTCGGTTTCCCGGACTGACCGAGGACCTTGATTTTCACCGGGGCAACACCGTCGATATCCAGGCCAATCACTCTGGCAGCGGCAAAACTCAGATCGATGATTCGCCCCTTGATAAAGGGACCCCGATCGGTGATGCGGACCTCGATCTCGGCGCCGGTATCACGTCGTTGCACACGGACCTGGGTACCAAAGGGCAAGGATCTGTGGGCCGCCGTCATCTGATGCATGTCGTAGATCTCACCGGAGGCCGTTCGGCGGCCGTGATAGGGCTTGCCATACCAGGATGCGTCACCCTTTTCGGTCCAGCCCTCGGATCGGGGCTTGGTTGCTTCCGTAGGGACAGTCTGGGGCTTGCTCGAAGCACAGCCGACCATGAGCCCGAGAGATGCCAAGGTGGCAACACAAGACAATTGAACCGCAAAGACGCAAAGACGCAAAGGGCTGTTGCTAGGCGCTTCCGGGCGTCCGCCTGCGCACATGGTGCGCACCGTTCGGTCGGCTCCCGGCTCGGAAAGCAAGCTTTCCTCTCCTTTCACCTCCCTTTCGGCAGCGGGCTTCGCCCTCAACCGGCGGACCGGATTGGGAGTTCCCTTGATACCTCGCAAAGATACAACCTTTGATGAGAGCCTGGGTGCACGCGGAGCGTGCTGAGGCTGGAAAGAAACCGACGACATGAGCTTGCTCATGAAGATCCTTTTCCTTCAGCCGAGAGCAGACGAAGTCTGCGTTTTCCCGGGCTCGACACCTGTCCCTACAACTTCTTGACTTGGCGTCTTTGCGTCTTTGCGCCTTTGCGTTTCCATCTGTTCCGTCTTCCCCCGCTCAATCCACATCATCACACATCGAGATCCTGGGCTTCAGGGAAATTCCCAGCGTTTTTGAGGAGTGGTCGAATCTCCGTCGCCAGGTACTCCTCGACCTGCTGCGGCGCCCGACCGATGAAGGCCACCGGATCAAGGAGTTCCTGGAGCTCTTCCAAGTCGAGGGGAACCTCATCATCCTCGGCAATCAGCTCCAGAAATGGATTGGCCTCGCCCCTCTCGAATACCGCCGCGGTCGCCGCTCGCGCGTGAACCCTCAGGCGCTCATGGACTGCTTGGCGATCGCCGTTGCGTCGCACGGCCTCCATCAAGATTGCCTCTGAGGCCATGAAGGGAAGCTCGGCGAGCAGATTGGCCTTGACCATCGCGGGGAAGACCACCAGGCCATCGGCCAGATTGTGCAGAATGCGCAGGATGGCATCGGTGGTCAAAAACGCCTCGGGCAGAGACATTCGGCGGTTGGCTGAATCGTCGAGTGTGCGCTCGAGCCACTGGTTTGACGCCGTGTCAACCGGGTTTCGGGCAACATTGATAAGCCAACGAGCCAGTGCACCCACCCTTTCCGAGCGCATCGGATTGGCCTTGTAGGGCATCGCCGACGAGCCGATCTGGCCTTCGGCAAGAGGTTCGCGCATTTCCTTCAGTCGTGCCAACAGACGGATGTCCGTCGTCATCTTGGCCGCAGACTGGCCGATGCCGGAGAGAACTTCGAGCACGAAGGCATCAACCTTGCGGGGGTAGGTCTGACCGGTCACCGGATAGGTGGAGTCAAACCCAAGCTTGGCCGCAACCTTGAGGTCGAGTTGCCCCACCTTCTCGTGGTCACCTTCGAACAGATCGAGAAACGTGGCCTGGGTGCCGGTGGTGCCTTTGACGCCGCGTGCCCGCAAACGGCCGGCCTCAAAGCGCAGTCGTTCCAAATCCAACACCAGGTCCTGCAACCAAAGGCAGGCCCGTTTCCCGACTGTCGTCGGTTGTGCCGGCTGAAAATGTGTGTGGCCCAAGGCGGGTTCGTTGGCCCACTTTCGAGCGAATGCCTCCAGGGCGCCGATCACCGCCTCAAGGCGCTGCTCGACCAGATCCAAAGCGTCCCGAGTGATCATCAACTCCGCGTTATCGCCGACGAAACACGAGGTCGCACCCAGGTGCAGGATTGGTCTGGCCGCCGGCGCCCGGTCGGCAAAGGCGTGGAGGTGGGACATCACGTCATGGCGGGTCTTCTTTTCGTACTCCTTGACGCGTTCAAAGTCCTCTTCATTGACCTCGAGATTGGCCCGCATCTGCTCCAGAGCCGTATCCGGGATCGGCAACCCCAAATCTCGCTCAGCCTCGGCCAACGCCAGCCAGGTCCGCCGCCACATTGTGTATCGGTGTCGCGGCGAGAAGAGCCGCAACATCTCGGGCGAGGCATAACGCCCGGCCAGCGGATGATCAAAAGCGTCAAGATCGGTCATAGGGTCGGACCTCCTCAGAGAGTATAGCGGTGCGATCCGCAGGGCTGGGTTTTTGGGGGTATTGGTTGGTGGGAGGATGTGGAGTATTCAACCCAGCCCTGCGGATCGCAAGGGGCGCTTCGCGCTTTGGGGGGAGGGGGATGAGAGAGGACGGGTGGGTTATTCTTAACTGGATGCAGCATTGAGGAGACACCAAGAAAATGGCACGTCAGATATCGCTTGCGTTCCTTTCTGTCACCTTGGTCGCGCTGCTGATGTTTTCCGGTTGCTACCTTCGGAGCGAAAAAACAAGAGGTTTTCACCACTTCCACGACGGCATAGAAAATGGCATGTCTGAAACCCAAGTCGCGCAACTCTTTCGAGACACCTACTCGAACGCCGACCAGAAGGGATGGCCATCCATGGGTCATAATGAAGGCGGCTATTGGTTCACGCTCGATCCAAGATCAGGGGCGTTTAACAGCGAATTTATCCATGTCATTTTTGAAGGGGGTAGTGTTGTTTCTAAGGAATACCTTCCAGACTGATCCGTCTAACACCTCATTCCAGTGGGGCCGGAGAATGACACCGGTGATCAGAAATGCCATCGTAACCTTGATTGCCCTGGTGGCCGGGTATCTTGTCCCAACCGCGATGGGCATGATCGACCTTCGGTATTCGGAAGCAGGTCGGGTTATCCAGGCTGGGCAAAGTGGAGAAGAGATGGAGTTCCTGGCGGGCGAATTTCCCGCAGAAGCGCTGTTCCGAGGGATCAATCGGATGCGTTTCATCTATGTCCCTCTCGCCCTCGTAATCTGTGCAGGCATCATCGCCTTTTTGTCACACGGGTGGCAATGGTCCTGGCTTTTGACGGGCATCGGATGCAGCATGCCTCTTGTATTTCTTGCTGTTGTACAAGAAAACCTGGGCACTGGAATTGCAGTTTCCTTCGTGACATATGTGGTTCTCGCCGGCGCGGTGACGTTCGTTGTCTCTCGGAGAGAGTTCAAACCGCCGCTGTCATCGGACCCTGACGCCGCTCCCTGACGCGGTTGCGGACCCGGTTCCGGCTCCTGTTCTCCAACCCCGGCCTTCGGGGGCGCTTTGAGGACCCCGCAGAATCCCGGGTTACCAATCGCCCCCGCTCGGTGCATTTCCCTCAAGGGCAACAAAGTCGAAATCGGGAGAGCATCGCCCTTGAGGAAAATGACCTCGGCGGCCTACGGCGTCTGCCATCACTCGATTGCCGGCGGCCGCGCCGAGGGGAGCCCGGTCAGGCATTCTTCGCAACGCCCCCGTTTTTGGGAGGTCTCCCCGGTAAAGAAGGCCTGACCCCGCACCCCCGTCTGAGAGGGGCGCTCTGGATTTTGGGGTGGTCGTCGGCTTCAGCGTACGGGTCCGTTGACCGCGTCAGCGGACCCGTACGCTGAACCCGACGCTGCCAACTGTCGCTGATTCTCACTCTGATTCGGTCAAGAACCTTTACTGATGATTCAAAAGCGGAAACTCCCGAAGATCCAACAACCCACTCGCAACAATCAGACGAATGTCCCGATCTTTCGCCAGAATGAATGCACCGTGTTCCTGGGCCAACACGGCAATGAGGCAGTCGATCGTCGAACGAATTGTGATGCCGCGGAAACGAAGTTGACGGTAAAGCTCGGCCGCCGAAAGATAGGTCTTCGGTTCCTCGGGACTGAGCCAATCCATGTCTCGAAAATGAAACTCCAACTTCCCAAGAGCTTCGGACTCGCGAATTCCCTGCATGAACTCGGCCACGATGACCCCACAGGTCAGCAATTCGACCTCATCTTCGATCAGTTGGGCTAGGGTCTCGGCCTCGGGGCTGGGATAGCCATTGAAGAAATCGATCCAGACCGATGTATCGACAAGGACCCTCACGACCGCTTCCTCAAGTCATCGATGTCGCCTTCCCAGGCAAGGCTCCCCCTCATGCTGAGCAACTCTTTTCTCCGCCTCGCACGAGCGAACCGGCGGAGAGCCTCGTTGATCAACTCCGTCTTCGTTCTGCCCCCGGCGTAAACCATCGCCGCCTTGAGTGCCTCGTCATCGATGTTAAGTGTTGTTCTCATTAATCTGCCTCCATATGCATATTAACACAAGTACAAATCTGCTATTCTATATGCGGTCCTGTCATTGGAGGGCGGACGGCCCTGCCGTGACCTTCGGAAAGATTCGCCGGAACCGAGGAAGCCGACCGAATGACCTGATCGGCAATGGACTTCAATGGCGCCGGCACCCGAGTGACCAGCGTGATTGAGAGACCAGCCGCTGAACACAAGAACCAGTTCAAACGCTCAACAACCAGCCCACACGGTAAACCACCAACCCATGCTCCAGGGTACCAAGCCGGTTGATACTAGAGGCCCGGCCGGTAAACCCCCC
>JAOZPW010000084.1 GCA_029932545.1 Thermoanaerobaculales bacterium
AGTTACTCAATTGGTCGGCAATCTAGTAGTTACCTCGGCTCCTCAAAACTGTATCGTTGAGATTGACGGCGCCACCGAGACAAAAGACACACCTCAATTGCTCCTTGGCGGCCTTGCCGTTGGTGAGCACGTCATTGTTTTTTCCAAACCGGGATTTGATCGTATTTCCGGTGTGGTCACAATCGAGGCCGGCGCTGAACTCAGGGTTCGAGGTAACCTCAAGTCCGGCAAGGTTGAGATCGTCCATGAGGGCAATGGGTCGCTTCGGGTCATGTCTACACCGTCGGGGTGTACTGTCGGATTCCGGGGGAAGACACATCAGAAGACCACCCAGAGATTGAATCTGTCGAAGATTCCAGCCGGCGAATATGCAATCTTCGCGACCTGGAGAGGGTTGGAACTGTCATCGAAGGTGCTGATCAAAAAGGGTAAGAAGACCATCGTTGCCGTCAGTTTCATGAAAAATGATGAACCGTGGGTCGTCAGTTACGAACCTGAGTAAGTTGAGGCACACCCTCGACCAGCCAACGCCGACGTACAAACCCAAGAGCGCCCAATACCCTCAAACCGGGACGTGCCGTACACAGCTTTCCCTTCGGCAGACCTCCCGATAACGGTTTCGAGTCGGGAAAGGCTGTGTGGGGCAATCCCCGGCGAGCGCCCCAGCAATCGAGTCTAGGCTGACGCCGTAGGCCGCCGAGGTCGTTTTCCTCAAGGGCGATGCTCTCCCAATTCCGACAATGCCGCCCTTGAGGGGAATGCACCGAGCGGGGGCGATCGACAGTCATTGGGCTTTCGGCAATCTTGATGCGCCCCAGAAGGCCGGGGATGGAGAACAGGCGCCGGGACCGCAAGGCGCGACAGTGATCCGCGACAGTCTGCCCGGCCAGGCTCGTTTGATCCCGGCCGCGCCCTTCAGTACCCCGCGGCACACCCGTCCTTTCGTGACTCGGTGGCGCCGGAGAGTACTCCCGTTTCAGGATTCCGGCTGATCGCCTGGTAACCGCCAAAACCGCCTCCGGCTTCCTGCACCCGATGTCCCCGCCGGAGGAGGTCCCGCCGAACCTCGAAAGGCACCTCTGATTCAAGGAAGACGGTTCCGCCGTCATTCATCGAGGTTCCGGTGGGTTGAGAGGATCCTCCGTGACGGAAGCGCGCGGCATCACCTGCTTCTTGGAGGTTCATGTCAAAATCCACAAGATTGATGACAATCTGGGCGTGGCCCTGGGGTTGCATCGCACCGCCCATGACGCCGAAAGCCATGGAAGGAACGCCGTCCTTGCCGAGGAAGGCTGGGATGATCGTGTGAAAGGGGCGCTTACCGGGTTCGAGACTGTTGGGGTGACCTTCTTCAAGGGTGAACAGAGAGCCTCGATTCTGAATGCCGAATCCGAGGTCAGGGACCACATACCCCGAACCGAAGCCGGTATAGTTGGACTGGATCAGTGCGACCATCATCCCGTTTGAATCGGCGGTCACGAGGAAGGTCGTGTCACCGTGCTCCAGATGAGGGTTGCTCGTGTCAATCCGGCGAGCCGCGCGGCTGAGGTCGATAGTCTCGGCCTGTTTCTTGGCGTAGGCCTTGTCGAGCAATGAAACCAGGGGGATCTCGGTAAAGTCCGGGTCCGCGTAGAACCGTGCCCGGTCCTCGAATGCCAGCTTTTTGGCTTCGATCATCAGGTGCCAATAATCTGGATTGTCTCGGCCCAGATTTCGGAGATCAAAGTTTTCGACGATATTGAGGATCTGAAGGGCTGCAAGACCCTGACCGTTGGGAGGGAGTTCCCACACCGTTGTTCCGCGGTAGGTGGTTGAAATAGGCTCGACCCATTCGCTACAATGGTTATTGAGGTCCTCGAGTGACAATTGTCCGCCATGTAGTTTTGAGTACGCTGCCAGCGTTTCGGCGATAGGTCCCCGATAAAATGCGTCGCGTCCGCCGGTGGCGAGTACTTCGAGCGTCCGGGCCAGGGCGGGATTTGCAAAAATCTCACCTTCCCGGGGAGGAAGATCGTTCGGGAGGAAGACCTCGGCGAACCCCGGCTTGTCAGCGAAGACCGTCGCCGCCCTTTTCCATGCGGCGGCGATCACCTGGGGGACCGGTGTGCCCTTGCGCGATGCTTTGATCGCCGGTTCGAGCACGGTTTTCATCGGGAGATTTCCGAAGCGCTCGTGAAGCTCGAACCAACCATCGACACATCCAGGGACGGTCCATGCCCACGGAGAATAGAGGGGGATCGTGCCGTCTTCCTCCGGCGGAATCATCTCTCGAGTCAGGGTCAATGGTGAACGGCCCGAGGCGTTGAGTCCGTGGAGCGTCTCGGTCTCCGGGTCCCAGACCATGGCGAACAGATCACCGCCCATGCCGCACGAACAGGGTTCCATCAGAGTCAGGGCGGCGTTGACCGCGATGGCCGCATCGACCGCAGTACCTCCGGCCTTGAGGATGTCGAGGCCAATGTCGACCGCCAAGGGATGAGCGGCCGCAACCATGCCGTGTCTGGCGTGGACGACGGACCGGGTGGCGTCCCGGCGACCCTCAGTGCGGTCTGCGGCCGAGGTTGCCCCGGCGATCAAGATGCAGGACAGCAGAGCGAGAGAAATTCGCATCGATACCTCCAGTGATGATCATCGCACAGTGGTGGAGGCCTGCTGAAATGAGTTTTGCTGCCAATTGAGAATTCCACACAGTCAAGATGGGTTTTCCCCGAGCCCGAGCCCGTTTTCGTGCCCGTTATCGGAATCTCTCGGGGTTGAGATGCTGGTACGATTGCTGGGTCCCGATCCTTATGGGGCATTTTGGAGTTCACACCATGATCTTCGCATCCTTGCTACTGCCCGTCGTTCTGATGGCTGCCGAGGCGCCGGCTCTTGACGCAGCTTCGGTTGAGCGCTTCGCTGAATTGGCTCTGAGCTGTGTCCATCAGGAGTATCCCAACAAGATCGGCCATGTTCTCGCCTCGGACGAGGATATCGGTCCTCCGCGGGAACTGACGCCCACGTTTTACGGCTGTTTCGACTGGCACAGTTCGGTTCATGGCCACTGGCTCCTGGCCCGATTGAGCAGACTCCATCCTGAGGCCGAGTTTACACCAACCGCCCTCGCTGCTCTTGAGAAGAGTTTTTCGGTGGACAAGGTGGCAGCAGAGGTTCTTTACCTCAATGGTGAAGGGCGTGCCACCTTCGAGCGCCCCTACGGTCTTGCCTGGTTGCTCTGTCTCGCCGACGAGTTGCATTCGTGGCCCGATGAGAAAGCTCTGAAGTGGTCGCACAATCTGGCGCCGTTGGAGATGATCGCAGCCGAGCGGTTCCGGTCGTGGCTTGGGAAGCTCCACTATCCGATCCGTACCGGAGAGCACAGTCAGACGGCTTTTGCCTTCGGACTGGTCTATGACTGGGCCGAGACGGTCGGTGACGCCCAGATGACCGAGCTGATTGCCTCAACCGCTCGCCGTTTCTATCTCGATGACGTCAGTTGCCCCCTGAGCTACGAACCCTCCGGACAGGATTTCCTGTCTCCTTGCATCGCCGAGGCTGATCTTATGCGGCGGATCCTCAAGCCTGAGGATTACGCCCAGTGGTTGACGCGTTTTCTTCCGCAGATACCGGCCAAACAGAGTACGAGCTGGCTGCCCATCGGCGTCGTCACCGATCGGACGGACGGAAAGCTTGCTCACCTGGACGGGCTCAATATCAGCCGTGCCTGGATGCTGGAAGGCATCGCTGCCGGACTTCCTCAGAATGACCCACGCCGCCCGGCCCTGCTTGCGACGGCCGAGCTCCACCGGACATCAGGACTCGCTTCGGTAACCGGCGATCATTACGAGGGCGGCCATTGGCTTGGCAGCTTTGCCACATATCTTGTCACCGGGAAAGGTCGCTGAACCTTTGTGCGGTCACCTTTCGTCAGCAGACACCTGGCAGATCTGGATCGACACCGGAGGGACCTTTACAGATTGCATCGCCGTCGATCCCGACGGTCGGCACCTGAGCTGCAAGGTCTTGTCGAGCGGGTGTCTTCGGGATCGAATCGAGGAGGTTTCGGCGGATGGTCGAGTCCGGCTTCGCGGTGGTACACGCCTTCCGCATGGCTTTCTGACTGGATTTCGAGCGTCGGTCGTTGGCGGAGATAGCGAAGTCGAAATTCTCGAGCACGAAGGCCGAACCGGATGGATTAAATTTTCCGAAAGGCCTCAGCAGGGTTTCAGCGTTGGTATGCCGGTTGAACTGCGATCGGGGGAAGAGGCGCCCCTGGTGGCCGCGCGGTTGGTCACGGCGACGCCGCTGGGTGGGAAGTTTCCTGCGATTGCCATGCGGCTGGCGACCACAAGGGGTACAAACGCTCTTCTGGAACGCCGCGGCGCTCGAATGATCCACTTCACGACGGAGGGTTTCGAAGACCTTCTGTTTATCGGTGACCAGCGCCGTCCTGATCTTTTCTCCCTGAATATCATGCAGGAGGATCCGCTTCCCGAAGAGATTCTCGGGCTGCCGGAGAGGTTGGCCGCAGATGGCTCGGTGATCGAAGACTTCGACAGCAGGCGAATCGAAAGGCTGATAGCCGAAGTGCGCACACGGGGCTTCGACTGTGCAAGCATCGCTTTTCTCCACGGCCATCGCAATGGGGTCCACGAGGAACTTCTCGAACGGTTGCTGCGAGACGCGGGATTTACCTATGTTGCGCGATCCGGGGCACTGAGCCCCTTTCTGGGCCTTCTCAGCCGCTCAGAAACTGCCCTTGCAGATGCCTATTTGGGCCCGATCATCGCCGACTATCTTGAAGCGGTTTCGGCCGGTTTGCGGGAGACGGGCGCCCGGGATCGTTCATCGAGTCTGCACGTCATGACCAGTGCCGGCGGCCTGGTTGGTACCGATAATTTCCGTGCAATGGACAGCCTGCTGAGCGGGCCGGCCGGCGGTGTGGTTGGAGCGGTGACCAGCGGCCGATGGGCGGGAGTCGACAAGATCATCGCCTTCGACATGGGAGGGACGAGCACCGATGTCGCCCGTTTCGACCGGGATTACGAATACGTATTCGAGCACCGAGTAGGGCCCGTTACCCTGGGAGCACCGGCTCTTGCCATCGAGACTGTGGCTGCGGGTGGTGGTTCTATCTGCCACGTCGAACAGGGCAGGCTCGCGGTCGGGCCTCAAAGTGCTGGTGCAAATCCCGGCCCCGCCTCCTACGGTGCCGGCGGCCCCCTCACCCTGACCGACGTTAACCTGCTCCTCGGACGATTGGATCCTGAGCATTTTTCGATTCCGGTCGATATCGCAGCGGCGAAGGCTGTATTTCTGACCCTGCGCAGGAAAGTCGGCGATTGCGGAGACGACGAGGAGATTCTTGAGGGCCTGTTGCACATTGCGGACGAGCGCATGGCCGAGGCAATTCGCCACATCTCGGTGCGCAAGGGCATCGACCCCGCGGGCTACAGTCTCGTTGCCTTCGGTGGTGCGGGTGGGCAACATGCCTGCCGTGTCGCGGAACTCCTGGGCATTGAAGAGGTGCTGCTTCCTGGCGATGCGGGGCTGCTGAGCGCCAAAGGACTCGGCCATGCGGTCATCGAGCGATTCGCCGGTCGCGAGATCTTGCGACCTCTCGACGAGATCGGTGATCGGCTCGAGACCTGGTTTGGGGAGCTCGAAGCGGAGGCTGTAAAGGTACTCGGCAAGGAGGGCATTGAACCGTCTTCCATTGACCGGCCCCGGCGGATTGTCGAACTGAGGTACCTTGGCCAGGACGCAGCCATCGAGGTAGAACCAACACCGGATCTCCAGGCCGAGTTCGAACGCCGGTATTTCGAGCTTTTTTCCTATCGGCCGGTTAACCGTGGTATCGAAGTGGTCTCGCTTCGGGTCATCCTTCGCAGCCGGATGCGCCAAACGGGCGGCGTCCACTCCGACGTTTCCGGCCAGAAAGTGACGGTCGAGCCGACTGGCTTCCGGCGCTGCTATCTCGATGGATGCTGGCGGGATGTGGGGATCTACGAGGTTGAGAATCTCGCCGGCGCTACGACGATTGAGGGGCCGGCGTTGATCCAACAGGACTACAGCGCTCTGGTCGTGCCCGGCGGGTGGCGAGCCTTGGGCCTCGGCGAGGGTTTCGTCCGGGTGCGTGCCGTTAATGGCGGTGACGTTCAACGCTTAACCCGGATGCCACGACCTCGTGCAGTCGAGCTCGAACTGATGAGTCACCGTTTTTCAGGCATCGCCCGGGAAATGGGTGAGTTGCTGCGCCGGACGGCGATCTCGACAAATATCAAGGAGCGGGAGGACTTCTCGTGCACCTTGCTTGATCCTGAGGGCCGGTTGGTCGTCAATGCACCCCACATCCCGGTTCACCTCGGTGCCATGGGCCTGTGTGTGCGTTCTCTCCTCGCCTCGTGCCCTATGGCGCCGGGCGACGTCATCGTCACCAATCACCCTGCCTTCGGCGGTTCCCACCTGCCGGATGTCACCCTGATTGCACCGGTGCACAGCGATGGTCGCCTGCTGGGATATGTTGCCTGTCGCGCTCATCATGCAGAGATCGGCGGTATCAGGCCCGGTTCTGTTCCTCCCGATGCACGTTCGCTCGCCGAGGAGGGTGTCGTCATTCCGCCGATTCTTTTGTTGGACGGCGGGGAACCGAGATGGGAACTCATCGAGGAACGACTCACTTCCGGGCCGTTCCCAACACGCGCGATTGACGACAATCTTGCCGATCTCCGTGCCATGCTTGCAGCTGTCAGTCGTGGTCGCCAGGCCCTCGCAAGCCTTGCCGAACAGGTCGGATTCGAGCATGTGATCGAGTATATAAACGCCCTCAGGCACCAGGCGGCCGAGCAGCTGTCACTGGCCCTCGAGAAAATTCCCGATGGAGTCCTCGTTGGGCGTCAGAGGCTCGATGACGGTGCCGAATTGGTTGCCAGGTTTTCGATCGAAGGGGATAGGGCAGTTCTCGACTTTGGTGGGAGCGCCGGAGTGCATCCAGGTAATCTCAACGCAACTCCGGGCATCGTGCACAGCGTCACCATGTATGTCATGCGTCTGCTTGTTGATGCCGACCTGCCGCTCAATGAGGGCCTTCTCGAACCGATCGACATCCGAATACCGGAGGGAATGCTCAATCCGCCGTTTTTTGAGGACCCGAATCTTTGTCCTGCGGTCGTTGGGGGCAACGTCGAAACCAGCCAACGTCTTGTCGATACCCTGCTTGAAGCACTGGGTTTGGCGGGCTGTAGTCAGGGAACCATGAACAACCTGACGTTTGGTGACGAGAACTTCGGCTATTACGAAACCGTGGCCGGCGGCAGCGGGGCGACGCAAGGTTGTGATGGGGCAAGTGGAGTCCATACCCACATGACCAACACTCGAATTACGGATCCCGAGGTTTTGGAGCATCGATATCCGGTGCGGCTCCACCGCTTCGCGATTCGGAGGGATTCCGGAGGTGCCGGGCGTTGGAGGGGAGGGGACGGACTGATTCGTGAGATCGAATTTTTGGCGCCGCTTGATTTTTCGATACTCTCTCAACACAGGACGAGTGGACCCTATGGAATGCACGGTGGCAGTGATGGTGCGCCCGGTCGCCAGACCATCATCGGTGCCGATGGGGTTCGGAGAGAACTTGAAGGGATCGACGGATGTGGGGTCACAATCGGCGATCACCTTGTTCTCGAAACCCCAGGCGCCGGCGGGTACGGGGAGGAAAGGCAGAGGGGGAGAGGGGGAGAGAGGGGGAAGGCGGAAGGATGAAGGATGAAATGGAGGTTCTTCCCCTAACCCTTAACCCCTAACCCCAAACACTCTGTGAGGACCTTATGAAACGTTTGCTGAATCTCCTGTTCTGGTCGGTGATTGCTGCGGCATTTATTGGACCCGGCACCATTACGACGGCCGCTCGCGCGGGCAGCGACTTTGGTTTTGCCTTGGCCTGGGCTCTGCTTTTCTCAACGCTTGCCTGTTTCGTACTGCAGGAGGCTTCGGCCCGAATTACCGTGGTTACCGGAAAAGAGCTGGGCGAGGCCATCCGTAGTCGTTTTTCCCAATCGAGGCACGTTCGGTGGGTGCCGGCGCTTCTTGCTACAGGGGTCATTCTCGGCTGTGCAGCCTACGAAGCCGGTAATCTGGTGGGCGGTGTCGCCGGCATGCGTCTGGTTGTCGATGTCCCGCCTGCCCTGCTGATTCTGAGCTGCGTCGGTCTGGCTGGTCTCTTGCTGGCCTTTGGAAATACCCGGTGGATAGCCCGTATTCTGGGCGCACTCGTTGCGGTGATGGGTGTGGCTTTCGTCGTTACGGCGGTTCGCCTGGCACCGGATATCGGGGCCTTGTTCTCTGGTCTGCTGATGCCCAGTATCCCGGTAGGGTCAACCCTTCTGGTCCTCGCCCTGGTGGGTACGACGGTCGTTCCTTACAATCTCTTTCTGGGTTCTGCTCTGGCACGGGAGAATGACCTCGGCGAAATGCGCTGGGGGCTCGCACTGGCTGTTGGGGGAGGGGGGTTGATCTCGCTTGGGGTACTGGTGGTCGGAACGGCCCTGGGTGGCGGCCTCGAATTTGGGCGATTGGCAGAGGTGCTCGCTTCGGAATTGGGGGGTGGCGCGGCATTCTCGTTGGCCGTCGGGCTTTTCGCCGCCGGTTTCACATCGGCAATCACCGCGCCGCTTGCAGCCGCCATCACAGCACGAACGCTGCTGGGGGAAGGTTGGTCCGAGGAGTCGTCGAGGTATCGTGCGGTGTGGTTTGGGGTCCTTCTGGCCGGCGCCTTCTTCGGAATGACCGGTATACGACCGATCGCGGTGATCCTCCTTGCTCAGGCGTTTAACGGTCTGATCCTTCCTTTGATCGCCGTTTTCTTGTGGATTACGATGAATGATCGCAAGTTGCTGGGGAACGACGGCGTGAATACACTGTTCCAGAATCTCGTATTGGGAGTAGTTGTGTTGACCTGTGTGGTTCTGGGGCTTCGGGGTCTGTGGGCAGCCGTGGACAAGAGTCTCCGGATGTTGGGATTATGAGGAGATTGAGATATTATGTTTGAGGTTGAACTGGAAGGTGCGAAATAACAGATTCCGCCGTAGAATCGTTGCGAGGGAGAGAGCCGCCATTGGAGTGTTCTTTGTGAAAGGGGTCGAGCGATGGGTGTGAAACATCGAATCGTAGTTTGGTTGTGCGTACTGATGATCGTGGTTCCGGGGTTGGCTCTCGCCGTTAAAAAAGGACGGCTGATCGGCAAGGTCCTTGATCCCGAGGGCAATCCGATACCCGATGTCACTGTGGTCGCGACCTGCGAAGAGGTCCCGGGTTTCAATGAAGTTGAGACGACCAACAGCAAGGGTATTTTCAAGCTTGACTTCTCCCACCTCGATGTCGAATATCAGCTGATTTTCTCAAAAAATGGGTACTTGACCTTCAAGAGCGAACAGGACTGGCAGTTGGAGGGGACAGCACGTGATGAATTTACGATGTACCCCGGGACCACGACTGTTTCTGAAGGGCCGGTTGCTTCGGCCTCCAATCAGGCAATATTTTCGTTCAATCAAGGTGTTGAGTTCTTCAATTCAAAGAAATATTCGGACGCAGAAGTGAAATTTATCGAAGCCTTGGGGCATGATCCTGAGCTGCAGCAGGCTTGGGCTGTCTTGAGCAGGATCCACGTCAAACAGGAGAACTGGCAGTTGGCGGTGGATGCTGCCGAGAAGGCCGTTTCCCTGGGTGCAGTTGACCAGGAGGTCTGGCGGGCCAGGTGGGAGGCCTACCGGAACCTTGGTGATGAGGCAAAGACTGCGCAGGCACTTGAGGACTTCGAACACGCCGGGCTTCGTGCTGAAGAGGCAAAGAAGATCTATAACGAAGGCGTCGCTTTTGCAAAGACGGGGGATCAGGCGGGTGCATTCGAGAAATTCAAGGAAGCACTCGAGGTGGATCCGAGCCTGATGCCGGCACTTCTGGGAGTGGCCACAACGGGAATTCTCACTGATCACAACGCTGAGGCGGCCACCGCTGCAGAAACCATTCTCAACACCCAGCCCAACCACGAGCAGGCTCTCAGAATTCGGTACAACGCCGCGTTGAAGCTGGGAGACGATGAGATGATCATGGATTCGCTCGTCGGCCTCGCGACCGTTGAACCTGAGGTGGCGCGTGACAGCCTCTTGCGGTTGGCATTCGAGGCGTATGACGCCAATGAACTGGTTTTGGCAAAGAGTCGATTTCTGAGAGTTCTTGAGGTCGATCCAGAACACGCACTCTCATGTTACCTGTTGGGTTTGATCACCGTCAGTGACGGGGCCAACGATGAAGCCAAAATGTATCTTGAGCGGTTTGTTCAATTGGCGCCGGAACATCCGGAAACTGATTCCGCCCGCGAACTCCTGAGATTCTTGAATCAGTCCTGAGATAGTTCAGACATGAGTTTTCGTATTTCCATCAAGAGGCAAGGACAAGGACTTGTGAAGATTTTCTCCAGGGATTCAGGGTCATGGTATGCTGCAAAATGATATTAATTACGGTTATCAGGAATGATATGCATTCTCAATTAAGAAAGGAGTTTTGAGGGCCTTTCGGGATAGTCCCGTGGGTCGGTCTTTTGTTCGTTTACTTTTCTTTTTTATTTGGTTAAGAGGAGGTAATGGTTATGTTGACTGGAAGGATTCATTGGCATCGGATGGTAATTTTTGGAACCGTCCTCATCTTCGTCGCCGGGATGGTCAGTTTTGCACCGACCGCCTGGGCGCAAGAAGGGGATGATCAGGCTGCCGTTGATCAGGCGGTTGAAGATGCGATTGAGAAGTCCTTTGAGGAAGAGATTTCCGTAACAGGAACACTCATTCCTCGCCCGACTTTGGACGCCCTGAGCCCGGTGACGGTGATGGGTCCCGAAGAAATCACCTATTCGGGTGTGACCCGTATCGAGGATCTGATTGCAACCCTGCCGCAGGCGTTCGCCGGACAGAACTCGACCTGGGCCAACGGGGCGACCGGTACCGCGAGTGTCAGTTTGCGTGATCTTGGAACGAATCGCACCCTGGTTCTCCTCAACGGCCGGCGTCTGGCACCCGGATCAGCGGAGGGTTCGTACGCTCCTGACCTTAACTTCATCCCGGGCTCGATGCTCAAGAGAGTTGACGTTCTGACAGGCGGCGCCTCGGCGGTATATGGTACCGACGCTGTGGCCGGTGTCGTCAACTTCATCCTGGACACCGACTTTGAAGGGATGAGGGGCGATATTCAGTACAGTTGGTATAACCATGATAACGACAATCAACTGGCGCAGGACATGAACGATTATCGGGGGTTCGATTACCCGACGGGCGACGCGAACGATGGTGACGGCGTCAACCTCAACCTGGCCTTCGGTGGCAAGTTCGCCGACGGCAGAGGCCATGCGTCCGCCTATATCGGTTATCGCAAGCTCGATGCTGTTACCAAGGGAATGCGTGACTACCTCAACTGCTCCGCGTGGGCAACCGAGGGCGGTCCGCTTTGTGGTGGTTCAGCCACGACCGACCGTGGAACGTTCATCTTGGACGACGGTAGCTATGGAATGGTAGACCCAGGTTCCGGCGATATGGTTCCGTGGGATGGCTACCGCTTCAACTATGGGCCCTATAACCACATTCAGCGTCCTGATGAGCGTTGGAACGCCGGTGCGTTCATTAACTACGAGTTCAACGAGCACGCTGAAGGTTATATGGAATTGATGTTCATGAACGACTACACCGACGCGCAGATCGCTCCTTCGGGCGACTTCGGCGTCACGGGAACGATCAACTGCGACAACCCGATGCTCAGCGACCAGCAGCGTGAGTACGTTTGCGGTCAGTTTGGTTACACCGGCGACGACATTGCGCCCATGGTGACCCTCCGTCGTAACGTCGAAGGCGAAGGCCGTTCGAATGCTATTCGTCACACCAGCTTCCGTTTTCTCGCCGGTGTCCGTGGCGACATCAACGACCAGTGGAGCTATGACGTCTACGGTCTGCATGCCCAGACAAACAACGACGACTCCTACAACAACGATTTGAACATCGACCGTATCAATGAAGCGCTCGACGTCATCGTCGATCCCGATACCGGTGAGTGGGTATGCCGAAGCGGCGGCGACTGCGTGCCCTGGAACATCTTCACCCCGGGCGCCGTGGATCAGGCTGCGATCGACTACATGACGACGGTCGCCGTGATGTACGGAACCACTCGCACCCAGGTTCTTAACGCCACCTTCACCGGTGACCTTGAGGACTACGGATGGGCTTTCAACAGTGCAAACGAAGGTATTCAAATTGCGCTGGGTTCCGAATACCGGAAAGAACATCTGTCCAGAGTGCCTGACGAAGTCTATCTCAACGGTTCTGCTGCGGGCTTCGGTGGTCCAACGCAAGTTGTTGATGGCACATTCGACGTCATGGAAGTATTCCTCGAGGCGTTGATTCCCTTCGTTCAGGACGCCCCGATGGCGCACGATCTGTCGTTGTCACTGGGCTATCGTTATTCCGACTACAGTACTTCCGGTGGCGCCAGCACCTATAAGATCATGGGATCCTGGGCGCCGACTCCCAGTTTCGGTTTCCGCGGTGGTTTCAACCGGGCGCTTCGCTCGGCCAACATTTTCGAACTTTTCCGGCCGCAGGGATTCAACCTGGGCGGTTCGGAAGACATCTGTGCGGGTCCCAACCCCACAGCCACGGCGGCAGAGTGCGCCAACACAGGCGTGACCGCGGCTCAGTACGGCAATGTGCCGTTCAACCCTGCGGGCCAGTACAACACCCTGGAAGGTGGAAACCCCCTTCTGGATCCCGAATCTGCGGACACCATCACCTTCGGTGTGGTCTTCACGCCTCAGTCTTTGTCCGGCTTCTCGGCAACACTTGACTACTACGATATTGAGGTCACCGAGACGATCGGATCCCTGGCCTACAACGACATTCTGACCACCTGCGCAAGGACCGGCGATCCGGACCTCTGCGCCCTGATCCACCGCGGGCCCACCGGGGACCTGTGGTACTCGTACCAGCTCGGCGGAGGCTACGTCGAAACAACCCAACAGAACATCGGTGAGATGAATGCCGAGGGCATCGACCTCAGCCTCAGCTACATGTTCGGTATGGGCAATGCCGGCTTCCTCAGTACCGATATAACCGGTACCTACGTGCTGTCTAACAGTTTCAAGAATGCATTGGTTGATTACGACTGTGTCGGTTATTTCGGCTTCCAGTGCGGTCAGCCGCAGTCCGAATGGCGTCATCGTGCCCGTGTGACCTGGGATACCAACTTCAAGGCCACGTTCTCCCTGGCATGGCGTTATATCGGTTCCGCTGAGAATGACGATTACAGCCCGGACGCGGATCTGAGGAACGAAGGCAACTTCGACATGTGGGAAGCCAGTGGTTCTGCCGATGTCGCTGCCTATAGCTACTTCGATCTTTCGGGAACCTACAACTTCACTGACAGCGTCCAGTTCACCCTGGGTATCAACAACATCACGGACAAGGAGCCGCCGATGTGGCCCGATCTTCAGGATGACCAGTACGTCAACACGTACGCAACCTACGATCCCCTGGGCCGTTACATTCACACCAGCATCAAGTTCACCTTCTAGGTCAACTTGTAAAAACGATTGGCGGTCCCTTCGGGGGCCGCCTTTTTTTGTGAAATGGGAGTGAGAACCTTGGGGGCGGTGTGATCGTAAAGAGAATAGGATTCTCCGAGTTGTGCTGGAGCGGAATGTCTGGAAGGTGATGAATATCCATGTGGCTTCGTACTTGTACCGCCTTGCT
>JAOZPW010000343.1 GCA_029932545.1 Thermoanaerobaculales bacterium
CGATTGGGAGCGGCACTGGCCCTGATCCTCTCGCCCCGGCTGCTTCAACCGCATTGGACGACGGCGATCTGGTTCGGCGTCATGCTGCTGATCATCGGCCTCCTGGGATTCGTTTTCTATATGTTCCTCGACTCAAGACTCGACCGACAACTCGAAGAAGAAAAGTCGGGCGATGAGGAAGAAGAGTTAAGCTGGGCCGACCTCAAATTCCTCGTGACCGACCGGACGTTTCTCTTAATCACAGCGCTGTGCGTAACCTTCTACTCGGCGGTATTCCCCTTCATCAAGTATGCGCCGGACCTTCTGATGAATAAATTCGGCATGGCCCGGCAGACTGCAGGAGATGTCACCTCGATCCTGATGTTCGGCACCATCGTGCTCACACCGCTGTTCGGTTGGATTGCCGACAACAAGGGCAAGAGCGCCACCCTGATGTACCTCGGTTCAGGACTCCTTTTTGTGTCCCACTTGATGTTTGCCCTGACGACGATTACACCCTACATCCCTATCTTCTTGCTGGGTGTTGCCTTTTCCCTGGTTCCGGCGGCCATGTGGCCGGCTGTGACCAAGATTGTCGGAGAGAACAAGATCGGCACCGCCTACGGTTTCATGTTCTCGGTTCAGAACCTTGGCCTTTGGGCCTTTCCGATGCTGATCGGCTGGGTTCTCGAAGCCTCAAATCCGGGGGTTGCCGATGCCATCATAGCCGGAGGAGAGGGCACCTACGACTACACCAATCCGATGCTGATGTTGGCCGCCCTCGGCGTGGCCGGCTTTGTTTTCGCCTTCCTGCTCAAACGTGAAGACCTCAAGAGCGGTTACGGATTGGAGTTGCCAAATAATATCGCCTGATGCAATGAAGATCGGGCTCATCCCCTTTTGAATATTTTCTGTGCCCAGGTGTTATACTGCTCGGCACGTTGTGGCTCCTCACGCCCAACATTCCAGAAATCTCTCAATGATGAATCTCCAGAAGATGCATTCCGAGCGGAAGGTTCCCCTCCGCTTTACCGGGTCGCTGGGCCGCGACCGGATGCGGCACGCCCGCACCCATAACCTGCCGGCGGTTCGGCGCGTTGGGCTTAATCTCCCTCAGCTTCCCCCAGCATGGGACGGACTCAAAATCCTGCAGATTTCCGATGTCCACGCCGGCCCCTTCTCACCGGTTCAGCGGAGTCGACAGATCAGCCGCCTGGCCTCCGGCCTGGGCGCCGACCTGATTGTCTTCACCGGCGACCAGTTGGATCGGCGCCTGACGGATGCCGAGAGGTTCATTGAGGGTTTCCAGGGACTGGAAGCGCCTCTTGGGGTCTGGGGTATCCTGGGGAACCACGACCACTCGACCGATCCTAATCTGGCAGTGTGGGCTCTCGAGCGGGCCGGCATCAAGCCACTGGTCAACCAGTCGATCACCTTCACCAGAGCCAATCAATCCCTTGCGCTGATCGGTCTCGACGACCTCCAGTCCTCGGGTGATGGACCAGACTTTGACACCATCTCTCAGCACGGCCACGCATTCCGCGTCACCTTGTGCCACCAGCCCAACGCCTGGCACCTGGCCGTTCGTGCCGGCGCCCACCTGATGCTTGCGGGACACACACATGGGGGCCAGATCGCCCTGACCGCCCGCCGCCTCAACGTCGCCCGGTTGGAGACCCGGTACATCGCCGGTCCATATCGGCGGGAAGACGCCTTTCTCTACGTGTCCCGTGGCGTAGGCGTCGGCGCCATGCCGGTTCGCTTCGGCGCACCACCCGAGATCGATCTCTTGACCCTGCACTCGCCGGCAAGAACCCGCCGCGCGGCGGCGTAGTCAGCTCTCAGCCCTCAGCCCTCAGCTCTCAGCTCTCAGCTCTCAGCGAGCATGCACCTTTCTGCTTCGCAGGCGCCCACATCACACTTCGCCCGAATACATGTCGTCGAGAATGCTTGTGCCCAAGCGTCCCAGTCTCCTCGCGTCCTCGCCTCCCAGCCTCCTTCCCTGCTAGGCTGATGTCATGGACCCTACGACCGAAATCCTGATCAAGGGAAGCCTGACGCTGATCGCCCTGGTCGTCGTTATCCTTCGACACCGCCGGCCGGGAAGACTCCCCCCCGAGCAGGCAGGGGCCCTGCTCTGGACCATCGCGATCGTCGCCGTTGTAGCTTGGCCGAATTTTGGTCGCCTGCACGGCGGGTCCGGCATCCACCACTGGGAACAGTTTCACTATTTTCTGGGATCCAAGTATTTCCCGGAACTGGGTTATGACGGGTTGTATGCCGCCTCCCTCGCCGCCGAGACCCAACTCAACCTTGGCAGACCGGTCCAGGGGCATGTCAGGGACCTTCGAACAAACGAAGTCGTGCCTTCGAGCACACTCCGGACGCATCGCAACGAAGTCCGGCAGAGGTTCACAGACGATCGATGGCAGAAATTCGAGGCTGACGTTGCCTACTTTCTGAAGTCCAACCCCTACGACTACATCCGGAGAATTCGCTTGGACCACGGCTACAACCCAACGCCGACCTGGACATTTACGGCTCGTCTCTTCAGCCGTTACCCGGCGGCCGGCGACTCGAGCTTGACTCTGCTTGCATGGATCGACCCCCTGCTCCTGGCGGCATTATTCCTGATGATCTTCAAAACCTACGGCTCACGCATCGGTTGCCTGGCGCTGATCATCTTCGGTCTTGGCTATCCCTGGCGTTTTGACTGGGTCGGGGGCGCCTTCTTGCGGCAAGATTGGCTGGCCGCCACCGGCATCGCCGTCTGTCTGATGCGGAAGAAGATATTTCTGGCGGCAGGCGTGCTCCTGGCCTACGCGACGATGGTCCGCGTCTTCCCGGGGGCCTTTCTCATAGGTCCTCTGATCGTCGGCATACGCCAGACCGTGGAAGGCCGTCAGGTGCCCAAATGGCTGATCCGCCTGGGCTTGGGGTTTGTTCTGGGCATCCTCCTCTCTGTGGCGGCCGGTGCGATGACAGGTCGAGGCCCACATGCGTGGACCGAATTCCGGGCCAATTTGCACAAACACCACGGTACCTGGTTGACCAACAATGTCGGCCTGGAAAATATCCTGCTCTACGACTCGGACACCGTGACAAGAAAGGACGTCGACTTTTCCCTGCCCGAGCCCTGGCTCCACTGGCAGGCCAAGATGGACCGGCTTCACAGTGAGAGGCGCCCGGTCGTCCTGGCCGTGCTGACGCTGTTCTTGTTGGTGATCGCCATGGCGGCATGGAGGCAGACACCCGATCAGGCGGCCCTCACAGGAATTGTCATTACCTTTTCGGGTGTGATTCTGACCTGTTACTACTGGGTCATGGTGTGTCTCATTCCATTGGGAAAAAACCGATGGGGCCCGACTGCAGGATTTTTGATCCTCAACATCGGCCTTTTCGGGCTCCATCTGGCAACGCCGGCGTTCGAGATGATCTACGGCGCCATGAGCTTTGCTTTGGCTGTATTTTTCCTGGCCTGGATCGGCCCCGATGCGTGGAAGACAGCGCGGGAGATTCGGGGCCGGTTGGGGCGGGATTCAGGCTGATGCTGTTCACTGGACCTGTCGCTACCGCGGTCGTCGATGCTGCACCTGTCGTCTGACGCTGTCAACTGGCGCGGCCCCCAAACCCGGCCTTCGGGGCCGCTTCGCGCCCCCGCTCGGTGCATTTCCCGGAGGGGCTTCGTGAC
>JAOZPW010000344.1 GCA_029932545.1 Thermoanaerobaculales bacterium
GATAGCGTCGAACCGGGTCCGAGGCTTGAGTGTCAGATCGAGATGAAGGGGCGATGCGCCCATGAGTAACCTCCGAGAATGGGCAAGACCTTACATGAAACGCAGTTTCTTCCGCAACACCACACGAGAACGACAGGTAAAATGCCGATCTTCCGATGTTGATTCATCATATCATCCGATTGTGGCGATAGTGTGGCGGGGAGGAGGGGAGAGCAGGGGAGAGGGGGGGAAGGCAGAAGGATGAAGGATGAACACGGTTGAACCGCGAAGAGTGCGAAGGACCAACGTAAAGCGTTACTGTGCCGCTGGAGGATCGACGTACCTCTGAATCATTTCGGCGACTGCGCGGCGGCAGACGGGACAAAAGGGCTGGATGCCTCGGGAGAACATCAGGCAGTCCAGGGTCGGCCTATAGAGACCGTTCGCTGCATAGCCCGCACCTTCGAAGGCACCAACCTTGCCGGCCATCGGGTCAGTCGCCAGGAGTGCTTTCATTCGTTTTCCATGGTCTGCAGCAAGGCGTTCGGCGTCTGCCTCCATTTGCGCGGCTTCGGCATCGTGACCCCCTCGTGATGCCTCTGCGATGGCGAGATTTTGTTTTTCCCGTTCGGCCTGGTAGGCACGATCCAAGAGGTCGTATTCCTTCTTGAGCCAGGGCGTCGGCAGGGGTGTTGTGTCATCGACCAGGTCCCGCCATTTGAGTTTTACAGAATCAAGAAGGGCGGTAACGTTGGGGGCGATGGGTTCGCTGTCCGGTGGAAGGAGATCCTCGTAGGCGACGCTTGATGTGTAGTACTCGTCCGCCAATCCCGCGAAGGAGTGGCCGAATTCATGGAGCACGAGGTCGGCGAAACGCTCGAGATCCTCCTTGAAGACCCCAATGTTGTGAGAGGTGTAGCCCTCGCCGAGGAAGGCGATGTCCAGGCAGTTCTGCGGCGGGGCGGGCACATGGTGGTTGACGACAATCGCAGGTGTCGGCTCTTCCGAGGCGATGCCGATATCTTCCGGATCAATGGTCCACCGGGCGAGAGGCGCCGTTTTCGAGTCTCGGAGTTCGATCGTCACTCGGATCGCATGTTTGGGGAAGGGTACGAGGACGGACTCCTGGTAGGTCCGCGAATGACCCTGGTGCGCCGGTGTGGTCGTTTTGTATTCGCCAAAGTAGCTGTCAAAGCCCTTGCTGAAGAGTTCTTTGCCGGAGTCGGGATCGAAGACGCGGACAATCGAACGGCCGTAAGGAAATGGGTCCAAGAGCTCTTGGCGAGGTCCCGCCCACGGTCCCTGCCGAAAGGCCCTATCGAAGGTTACGGACTCGGTTTCTTTGTCGCCGGACCGGTAGTAGTCGATACGGAGCGTTGCATCCTCGAAGTTGGTTTCGAAGGTTGAGGCCCCTGAAATCGAGGATGCCGAGAACAACAGAATGAGGATCAGGATTCTCATCAGCCGACGGTACCATTGCCGAGGTGAAGATCAATCCAGTCTCATGACAGCAGGTGCTTGACCAGCAGCATAGCCTCGTGGATGCAGACATCGGAGTTGAAGTAGCTATGCTGTCCCCATCGGCCCACACCATAGAGTCTTCTGGCCGCGTAGTGTTCATGAACTGCCATGGCGGCGCCCGCATGACCTCGGAGGGGAATCGGGTACGCGATCGGATTGGTGTGGGAGTAGATTTCGCCTTTTCCGGCCTTCCAGCGTTTCACGTTTGTTTCCCGGTACGTTCCCCCGGGGGCGCTGTGGCGAGCAAAATTGTGGATAAAAAACTCACGATGATGGCTGATGTTTTCATCGGGACAATAAAGCCAGTGCCAATCGTGCGAGTAGTTTTCCTCAAACAGCGATACGACCAATGAACTCCACCGAAGTTTCGATATGTCCCCCTCGAGCGACAAGTCATTTCCCTCGGCTGTATGGATTGTTGCCCAGGGAATCGTGCTGATGACGACCTCCGCATCGATTGCGTCGTTGACCCTCCAGACATCATCGCGGCGTTCAAGGCGGGTTACAGGATGATTGAGACTGATCTTGTCGCGTACGGATGCGCAGATTGCGTCAAAGACGCGTTGAAACCCGCCTTCCAGAGGGTAGTAGAACTTCTCGTGGCTCGGGAACCGGTCGCGCGCCGATTTTTCAGATCTCCACGTCTCCAAGATCGCCTGCGCATCCACGCGGGGGATCTTCGAAAGCCAATCAACATCCATCTCGTCAGGCTCCACGCCCCAGATTTTGCGATTGTAGGGCAGCATGTAGTGCTCGGCGATTTCGTCGCCTAATTTCCAGCGGATCCATTTTTCGAATTCTACCGGTTGCGAATGCCCCTGTACCTCCCCCGCGCCAAGAGCCGAATCGAGATACTTGTGTCGTTTTCCGACCGAGAGCTGCCAGAGATTGAACTCGATGGGGTAGTCAATGATCTCGCCGTCAATCGCAATCTTCGAGACGCGATCGAATTCGCAGAATTCGGAACGAGGAATATGCGAGAAAATGAACTCGCTGACTTCGGGGAAGCGCGTGCAGAGGAAATGCCCCCCGCCTATATCGAGAAAATGCGGGCCGATCTTTTTGGTCCGGCAGAGGCCTCCGGGCTCAGATTCGGCCTCCAGAATCATCACGTCATGCTCTCCATGGAGTTGCAGCAGCCGTGCTGCCGTACAGCCGGTGATGCCGGCGCCGATGATCAGGTATTTGACTCTCATGGTCCTCCTGCCAGGATTCGTTCGACGAAGAGGTTCGGAGGTTCCGATGCACCCATGCGAATATATGTGGCGTGATCCTCGAGTCCGCATGGCCCGAGATCCCATTGCGGGTTGATGCCCTCAAGAGGCTGCCAGTCCAGTTTCTGTTTGTGATAGAGGATCCGTAGATCAATGTGTGCCGATGAAAGCACATCGCAGACGCCGCAACGTGAGGCCACCACCGTCCCTGCCATTTCACACAGTGGAATGAGTTCGTCGATGGGGATCGACAGGGGGTGCGTTCCCGGAATGCAGACGTCAGATTCTCCAACCCAATTCGTCATCACCATGAAGCCGCGTGCTGCAAAACCCCGGGCAATCTCGATCCAAAACTCTTCGGTGAACCCCCTCAGAGAAAAGGATAATGGAAACAGGATCACCGTGCGGCCTTCATGCAACCCGTACTCGCGAAATCGCAGGGTTGCAGAATGCCGGGACTGTTCCGTGACGCGGGGTTTGGCGAAGGATGGGAACGGCAGGTTGAGAATGTCATGGTAGGTCTTGGTGAAAGGAAGGGTCTGACCGCGGTACTCGGACAAGAACTCGCTCCCAAACTGCAAGGGCCGCATGTAGAAAGGCTGTTGAAGGCGGAAACCTCGTTCCTTGCGAAAGGGCGTCGTGATGTCGTCCGGGTCAAGCGGTGCAATGCGGGCGTCGGGAAACAGGTCCAGTGTCTTCCAGAGCCTTGGCGGCACAACGATCCGGACGCGGCTGCCGCCGTGCCGCCCCAGGAAGGCTTCGGCCAGGGCGCAGGTAAAGTAGGTATCGCCAAGGTGAGACGCTGGCGAGATTGCCCATTCATCGGGACGTAGACCTGTTTTCATTTGTCTTTGACGATAGCATGGTGCTTCCCGGTACGGTTGGGTCTAGGAGGGTGTAGGGCATTGAATCACCAGCGCCTTTCGGGTGTCGTTAAGACCC
>JAOZPW010000345.1 GCA_029932545.1 Thermoanaerobaculales bacterium
AACGAGGCAAACAGTGGATAAGCCGCGCTGTCAGCTATCAGCTATCAGTTATCAGTTATCAGTTATCAGCTGAGCCTCTTGCAAAAAGCCATAAAAGAGTAGCCACAAAAAGGCACAAAAAAGGAAACGAAAAGGAGTTAACATATTTCTTTATAAAGAAATATGACCAACCGATTTGCGTTTAATGTGTTTCTCTTTGTGCCTTTTTGTGGCTATTTTTTCCTCTTTGTGGCGTTGTTGTTGAATTTTGCAAGCGCCTCAGCTCTCAGTGCCCCGCCCGCGATGGTTCGGGAAACACCTGGATTCACACTCAGCGTTTCAAGGACTCGCGATCAAAATTTCGCTTGAGGTTTTCTTCGTACAAACCCAGAGCGATCACATATGCACGAATGTCGCGGACATAGTCCACTGGTTCCCGGCCGACCGTTTGTGCAACAACCAGTTCGACGTTGTCAAACCACAAGTTGGGGTCGAGACCCTGGTCGGCCGCTTTCTGTCGGGCGGCGACAATGCGCCTCGGTCCGGCATTGTAGGCCGCCAGAGAAAAATTCAACCGGCTGGACGCCGAGATTCCCGAGTCCGAGAAATAGCGATCCCTGACGAAAGCCAGATACTTGACCCCAGCGTGGATATTGTTTTCCAGAGTCTCGATGTTCTTGATGCCGACATTGGGATCGGCTGCGGTGGACGGCTTGATTTGCATGATTCCGACAGCGCCGGCCCGGCTTCGTTTGCTCTGGTCCAGTCTCGACTCACGAAATGCCTGAGCCACGATATCCAGCCAGTCAAAATCGTACCGGGCGGCGTAGGTTCGGATCAGCTCAAACACATGGCGAGTTGCTCCCTGCAGATCGGCACTGGGATCTCTGAGCCAACGGCTCTGGGTGAAATACCGCGTAAAAAGCATGTTCCCCAGAAGGGTTCCTTTCTTGTTGGCCCGGATGAACCGGTTCAAGGACTCAAGCAACTGAGGATTGCCGATCCTGACAGCCACGGCCAGCGCTCCCCCGGCAGAGATCTCAAGATCAGTCCGAACGACCAGGTTCGGCATCACTTGTGCCCAGGACTCCGCAAGGTAGCGATCGGCAACGGTCAGGTCGACAATGCCGGCATTGACCATTTCCAGAATGTCTTCGGTCGCCAGACGGGTCCCTATTGCCCGGATCACCGACGGTTTGAGCCCACGGCCCGTAAACGCCTCGCTGATCTCCTTGAGATGGACCTCATAGCTTGAATGCGTTCGAAGAGTGATCGTCCGTCCCGCAAGATCGTCCAGGCTCTTGAGCCCCTCAACCCGACGGTGATGCACGATGACCTCATCAACACCGGTCATGTACGGATCAGAGAAGACAATCCCTTGCTCTCGGGACGGAAGCACCGTCATCCCCCCGATGGCGATGTCTCCAAGGCCGGCCTTGAGTGCCGGGAGCAAGGCTCCGAATGGCTTCGGAACCCAGACGACCCGTATTCTCTTTGACCGTTTCCGTCCGGCATTAAGCTGCTTCTCGAAAGCATCCATCCACTCGACATCAAACCCTCTCAAGTCTTCCCGGTCGAAGAAGAAATTGGTGCGGGAGGGCGAAACGAGAACCCTGACGAATCCTCGGTCCAGAATTCCATCGAGATCCCCTGTCCATGGCGCTCTCACCAGGGGGTTGGCGATTTCCTGATCCTGTCCCCATGCCACCGATCCACCTGCTGCCAAGAGCACAAGGACAATACCGACGATCAGAACTCCAAACGGAACAACCCGACCCAGTTGGCTTTTCATGACGATGTGACCTCCAACACCCGATCCATCGAACCGGCCAGCGCAACAATGGTCTCGAGATTCCCGGCGACGATGTCCTGGCTGTGGGCCAGGTTGTTCCGTAGTTTCTGAAGGTTTCTGACAACCTCTTTGGCCCGGGTCCGCGATTCAAATCCCATTTCCATGCGTATCCCCTCGTCCTTGAAGAGGATCAGCCCCTTGTCACCAAACTGCAGACAGTCCGCGAGGTCCAGATGTTCGTTCCGCCGGGTTCGCTCCTCGTGCAGACGTTGTGCGGCTTCCAGGCGGGCCTTCGTAATCATTCCGTGCCACGCATCTCCGGGAAAACTGTCCTTGAGCACTCTCGTGAAGGTCTCCTCCACCAATGTCACCAGCCCAAAGAGCCACATGCGGACCGGGGCTTTTTGAAGATCAGCCCTGGTGATGATGCCTCCGACTCCACCAAATGTCGTAACGAAGACCCAGGACTCATTCCCCAACCTGGCAATCACATCACCCAGAGGCGCCGCCGAAGAAACGACGGCAGTTTCGAAAAAACTCCGAAGAAATGCGATGCATGGTCCCTCACCGAGGTCCTCCCGGAGGCACCACCCGGACACCGCCCCACCGATACGGATTCCTGCGACGTCAAAATCCAGGACATCCATCTGCTCCGCCACGGTCTCCGCCGCCGTCGAGCTGTCCCAGGAAACCATCGGCTCGGCAATATCCGCTGCCGTGAATCCGGTCTTGAAGAACCGATGCAGTTGAAGAATCGGCCTATGCGGCTTTTCCTCACACGGCCTGCCATCACCCGGACCCACAGGGGAAGATTTCAGATCATTCATAACGACCGATTCTACTCTGTCCACTCACTCCGCCGCCGAAACGACTCCGGTGGGCTACAATCACACCATGCCGACTCACGCGCTGATCGATCGTTACTTGCCGGCGGACAGTCCCGGGTGGCGGCGACCGGCCGGGGAAATCCTCAAATTCATCGTCACCGTCGTCGAACATATGGGTTACGACAAGGTGGCAATTCGGGCCTCCGGCCTCGCGTACGCCAGCCTGCTGGCTATCGTGCCTCTGATGGCCGTTGTCATTTCGGTCTTCAGCGCCATTCGTGCCTTCGACAATATCGAGCAACGGGTTCGTCAATTTCTCGTGGAACAATTTGTCGCCTCGCGCCACGCCGAGGTAGACCAGTGGATCGAACATTTCACCGATGGCGCCTCCAGGCTCGGAGTCCTGGGGTTCCTGCTGCTGATCGTCACTTCGATTCTCCTGCTCTCGACAATAGAGACACACTTCAATCAAATCTGGCGGGTTGAGCGTCATCGGACCTGGTTGTCAAGGGTGACATCCTACACTTCGGTCCTGGTTTTGGGATCCATCCTCGTTGGGGCCAGCCTGACGCTGTCTGCCCGGCTCCAAGCTCTCCTGGTAACCCACGGGCCCCTGGACCCCGGAATCATCGCCTGGCTCAATGCGTGGGCGGTTCCCTTTCTCTTGTCGTCGTCGGCCTTCCTGGTGGCTTACCTGTTCGTTCCCAACGCCTCGGTTTCCTTCAGGAGCGCTCTGATCGGCGCGATGGTCAGCGGTGTTCTTTTTGAGATCGGGAAACTGATCTTCGCTCGCACGACCGGCGCCAGCGTCAATCTCTCGGTCCTCTACGGATCCCTCGCCGCCCTTCCGATCTTCTTGATCTGGCTCTATTACACCTGGATCATCGTATTGATTGGGCTCGAGATTGCCTACACCCATCAGTATCAGGGCGCCCAATCGCGGCCGGAAGTTGAAGAACAGGGTCTGGAAGGCTTGCACACCGGTCTTGAGGTCTATCTGGCGGTCGCCTCTCATTTCATGTGGGGTGGTGA
>JAOZPW010000346.1 GCA_029932545.1 Thermoanaerobaculales bacterium
GGAAACCTGGTCTTTCTGGACCCTTGATCCCGGCGTACGGGTCACGCTTGAGGGCATGCACTGGCCAGTCGAAAACGCACCCCTGACTATCGGCGACCACCCGTCAATCTCAAACAAGGCGACGGGCACTCGAGTCCGAGTCGTGCCTTCGGGCGGCACAGTCATCGTGTGCCGTCTCTTGAGATGATAGCTGACACTGATAGCTGATAGCTGATAGCTGATAGCTGATAGCTTCTACGGCAGCGTCCCCACATAGCCCTTCCTGACTGTCACCTCGTAGCCTTCGACCGTAACCTCGACCGGCCGCCATTTGCGTGCGCCGATGCCGGAGGTTTCGAAGGTCAGAATGTAGCGGGTCGACAGCTCCTCGAGCAGTGCCCGGGTCACTTCGGGCATCTGGTCGAGCCGAGGGATGCGACGGTAGTAACCACCGGATCCCTGGGCAATGATTTTCAGAATTTCCTCATACGAGAGGTGGTCCTCGCCTTCGACCGGCGGAGGCGGTTCGACGCCCAGGACGTAGATCGGCGTATGAAGGCCTTCGGCCAATTTTCCGGCCTCTTCTGCGGACATCTTCGAAGCGTTGTCGACCCCATCGGTCACCAGTATTGCGGCCCGCCGGGGATGCCGGGCGTTTTCCATCACGTCGGGAACCCGCTGAATCATGTCGTAAAGCGCCGTCGTGCTCCAAGGCTTGATCGTCTCCAGGACTCTCGGCAACAGGTACCAACTCATGCCGAAGGGGAAACGCTCAAGAACCCGATCGTCACCAAAAGTCCACAATGCCAGACGATCCTCGGCCCTTCGTTCGGAGAGAAAGGCCTTCGCCAGGCTCTGTCCAGCACGGAGTTTCCGGCCGGTCATCGATCCTGAAGTATCCAGAATGAACCCGAGGGCCAACGGTAGATCGGCCTCACGACTGAGGTCCCGAATCGGCACCGACAGGCCGTCAACCTTGAGTCTGAAGTCACTCTTGGAGACCTTCGAAGTGACCTTGCCCCCGCTGGTACGAACGGTCACCGGCAATACAACGGCCTCGACGTCCACGTTGCCTCGGTACTCTTGGGCACGGACCTCTCCGGAAAACCACCCTCCCAAAACCATCGCCCCCACCGCCATCGCCAGTGACAACCTCATTGTTGGGCGCCATCCAGCGCCAGGGCCTTCCGCACATCACCGCCACACGTATTTCGATATCGCTCGGCCAGAGCCGGCACCAGGCCCACTGCCTCGTCAAGGTCGATTCGAAGCACACGGTGCAAGGGCAAGAAAAAAGTCGACGGAGTCAGAAGCCGCTCTCTCCCGCCGGCTTCCTGCCGAAACCAGTCCTCAACGGCACCCAGATCCAAACCTCTCAGTACGACACCGACCCCATCCAGGCGGTGGAGCAGACCCCAGAACTTCTCCTTGGGGTCCCGGCAGTGCACCAAAACGACGTTTCCAACTTCCAATTCACTCATGGGGCAAGTTTAACTTGGCAAAAGGGGAAACGGAGGAAGACAAAATAGAAACCAGAAACTGGAAACTGGATTGAGAAAACCCAAGGTCACCGAAAGAAATTTTCTGTCGCAGAGCTTTCTCTTTAACCTGCTCTATGCGCGAAGCGCTATAAGCGATAAAAGCGTGGGCAGAATCGGCCGGCAACGCAAAACCACCCGACCAACTCCACCCTATTCTGCACGCGCTTTTATCGCTCCGAGAGCTCCAACAAAACGCCACCGGAGGACTTCGGATGCACAAAGCAAATCCGACAACCATGGGCGCCGGGCTGAGGTTCTTCGGAGAGCAGTCGGAACCCCTGGGCCTTGAGGTCGGCCATCGCGCCTTCGATGTCGTCGACCCGGAGGCAGATATGATGGAGCCCCGGCCCTCGACGTTCGATGTGCTTGGCAATCGGCGAGTCGGGTCCGGTCGGCTCGAGCAGTTCCAATTGCCCGTCCCCTACCGGCAGAAAGGCAACCTTGACGCCTTGCTCAGGCACCTCGTCAGTGCCGGTTACCGTCAGTCCCAGAGCCTCGTAAAAGGGAGTCACCTCCGCCAGGCTGGTGACGGCAATTCCAATGTGGTCGAGCACCGGCTTGTCCATGATCAGCTCTTGGCGGCGTCTTTTGAGACACCAAACGGGGCCATTCGCCGCAGCAATTCCCGGGCGATCACCAGGCGCTGGACCTCGGAAGTACCCTCGCCGATGGTGCAGAGCTTGGAATCCCTCCATGCCCTCTCCACGGGATAGTCCTTCGTGTAACCGTAGCCACCGTGAATCTGAATCGCTTCTTCGGCCGTCCTGACCGCTACCTCCGAGGCGTAGACCTTGGCCATCGCAGACTCCAGGGTCGAATTCTCACCGCGGTCTTTCGTGACCGCCGCCTTCATGACCAACAAACGGGCAGCCTCAACCTCGGTCGCCATGTTGGCCAACTTGTTCCTGATAGCCTGGAACGAGGAGATCTTGCGACCGAACTGCTCGCGGACTGTGGAGTACTCCAGGGCCGCATCCAGGGCGCCCCTGGCAATGCCCAGGGCCAGTGCGGCGATCGAGATGCGGCCTCCGTCGAGGATCTTCATCGCCTGCACGAAGCCGTCGCCCTCTTCGCCAAGCAGGTAGTCCGCAGGGATCCGGCAATCTTCGAAGACCAGGGACGAGGTGTCGGAACACCGCATACCCAGTTTGTTCTCTTTCTTGCCCGGCCCAACACCCGGCCTGTCGAAGGGGATGAAGAAAGCGGAGATACCATGATGGTCATCCTCGCGAGAGGTCCTGGCCACCGCCACCACGCAGTCACCGACCGTTGCGTGTGTAATGAAGGTCTTCGATCCGTTGAGAACCCACTCGTTGCCGTCCCGAACCGCCGTCGTACGAGTCCCCCCGGCATCGGAACCGGCCTCGGGCTCTGTCAGACCCCAAGCGCCAATCCACTCGCCAGAGGCAAGCTTCGGAACGAATTCCCGCTTCAGTGCCTCCGACCCGAACTGGTAGAGGTGGTTGGTGCACAGTGAGTTGTGGGCGGCAACGCCCAGGCCGACGCCACCGTCGACGGCACTGATCTCTTCGAGGATCACCGCATACTCGACATAACCCAACCCGGCGCCGCCGTACTCTTCCGGAATGACCACACCGAGAAGGCCCAGTTCGCCCAGTTGCGTGAAAAGCTCTTTGGGGAAATGCTGGTGTTCGTCCCAGTCGATACCGTTTGGCAAAATTTCCGAACGAGCCAGGTCCCGCACCATCTCTCGGATTGAAAGCTGATCCTGATTGAGTTCAAAGTCCATAAATCCTCCTCCGTCTCAACGGACGATCATTGTAGCGGAGCCTTGAGGGATTCCCAGGGGGGTAGGTCGGGCGTGGACCTCGGACTGAGGCCCGTATTGGTTTTCCGGAGAAGCCGATCCATCCGTCGAGCCCCATACCAATCCGAGCCCCACTCCGAGGTAGGGACATCGCGTGCCGCCCGTCAGGGCGGCCATGCCGGAGGCATGAGATCCCGAAGGGATCAGCGTGGGCATAGAGCGCTTCGCGCGGATATGAGAAAAGGAGTGTCCGCTTCCGACCTTTCTCCTTCCAACCTTAGAACCAGCGAGCGCCCAATACCCCCAACCGGGGCGTGCCA
>JAOZPW010000347.1:0-1507 GCA_029932545.1 Thermoanaerobaculales bacterium
GTCAGCCATACCGACAGCCTCGAATCCGGCGTTGGAGACTGCGGCGACCCGGTTTCCCGTGATCGAAAGGCCGCGGAAATGGGTGCACAGACGCAAGAGGTCGGAGAACTCGTTGAAGTCCTTTGCCACCCAGGCACCGGCCTTTTCCAGAGCCGCTTCGCATACCGCGTAGTCGCCTGCGACCGAGGCGGTATGGCCGGCGGTAGCAGAACGCCCTTCGGACGTCCGTCCGGCCTTGTAGAAGACAACATCCTTGCCTAGAGCGACGGTCTCCTTGACTGCGCGGGCAAATTCCAGGCCGTCGCCCCGCTGAAAGCCTTCCATGTAGACGGCAAAGACATCGATCCGGGGATCGTCTTTGATGAAGGTCAGAAGATCAGAAGCGGTCACGTCGATCTGATTGCCGATCGAAAGGGCAAAGGCAGGATCGAACCAGGGCATTCGACTCAAGTTGGCGATGATGAAGGCGCCGGATTGTGAGAGAAAGCAGGTGTTGCGCGAGTGGTCGCCACGGCTCTTGGGGAGTTTCGTCTCAGGGATGAACATCGTGTCGTAACGGCCCGGATGCGAGATGACGCCGAGGGAGTTGCCGCCGATGAAGATGGGGCCGCCGCCGGCAGTCTGATGGGCTGCATGAATTCGCTCCTGCAGCTCCCGCGCCAGGTCCTCGCTGCCTGACTTCTCTCCGAGGCCTCCGGGGATCAGGATGACCGACTCGGCCTTGTCGTGGTTGAGCAGGTCGTCGATGACGCCCGGTACCTGGTCGGCGCCGACGGCAACGACGAAGAGGTCGACTTTTTCAGGGAGGTCGGCCACCGAGGCAACGCACGGCACGCCGTCAATCTCCTCGGTGTCAGGCCGGATCACGGTGACTCGTGCTCGATCGAAGCCTCCCCCAAGGATGTTCCCCAGCACGATCCGGCCCATATTCATGCTCCGGGCCGAGACGCCGATGATGGCGGCGGATTTCGGCTCCAGCAGGCTCTTGATCTTGTGGATCGGCCTGGCCGCCACCGGCCGGGAGGCCGGCGTGAAGGCGCACAACCCGTCCAGCGGCGCCAAATGCGCGCCGACGACAGCGAAGGGGTTGACCTCGAATTCCTCAATGTGGAACTCGGCCTGCGGGTTGTTCTCCGAGAACTGATTGGCCAACTGGATAAAGGCCTCGAAACACTCTTCGAGGATGGCGTCGGATACCAGACGGCGTGATCCTCTCATCAGGCCGGAGAGACGCTGGTAGCTCAAGGTTCGCTTGAAGAGTTTCAGGAAGCCGTCGCCGTCAATCAGCCCGGTTGGGGCGATGGCGACCGCCGCTCCCTTACGGGTTTCGCGCGCCAGGACCTCCATCTCGACCCCGCCGAGGCCTGCCGAGATGATCGGTCCGAATTCGTCGGTGTTTCGAATGCCGACGAAAAGCTCGGTCGCAAAACCCTGGGCGTCCGTCTCCATGAAACGGCACATCAAGATTCCGACCAGGCGCTTTTCCAGTCGGGCTTGAAGTCCGGCA
>JAOZPW010000347.1:1517-3600 GCA_029932545.1 Thermoanaerobaculales bacterium
GGCATCCGAAAGGCCTCGGAGGTCAGGGGGGGTCTCTACCTGGTGGCCGGTGAGGTAGCCGGCATAGGTTTTTGGGACCTGATGGACCATCAGCTCATGAGTGGCCTCGACCGCACCCATTTCCTTGGCAATGATGCGAACCCCCTTGGCCTCGGTCTTGTGCGTAATATCGGGCGAGACGACTTTCAGCACGACCTTGTCGCCGGGGATGGCTTCAAGATCGCCGGGTGTTGGATGGGCGTCGGCCGGGATCAGGATATGGTCCGGCGCGGCTTCAGCACCGATGCCTTCCAGTAATTGATAGCACTCGTGTTCCAACAGGACAGAGCGTCCGGCGCCATGCGCTGAACGAAAGAGATTCTCGATGACATCAAAGTTGATGGGCGTCATAGGGTTCTCCTTTTTTCAAGCTACCAGCTCTCAGCAAGCAGTCTAGCCTTTTGCGAAACGCCACAAGAAGAGAAGCCACAAAAAGGCACGAAAAAGCACAAAAAGGGAAAACACAGACAAGAAGACTGAACCGCAAAGACGCAAAGAGCGCAAAGAAGGGCACAAAGGAAATATTCGAAGAGGAATTCGTGGTCTTCGTGATTCAATTTCTTCCCTCTTTGCGCTTCCTAGCGGTCTTTGCGTCTTGGCGGTTCATTTGCCTTCTGGTTTGGCCCCTCTTGGTTCCGGCTCCTCGGGTTGGCTGTGAGTGTCAGCCCTCAGCAGTGACGTCCGAGCCGCTCTCGAGAATGGTGTCGAGCAGGGTCTCGTCGTTTTGAAGACGCTCGACCCATGCCGGCGCCAGATCAACCGCGAGGGTCTCCGGCTTCATCTTGGAACACAGCTTGACGGCCTTGACTGCATCGAGCCCACCGTCTACCAGGGCGCGGAAGAAGGCGCCTGCGGCCCTTCCGTACAAGAAAGCCTTGCGGTTGACCGCAACGATCTTCTCACCCTTGCGAGCAAACAGTCCCTCGACATGCTTGAGGAGCTGCTCTTCGGTGAAATCCAGAAGGTTCGAGGCGGCTCCTACGGTGACCATGTTTTGGGACCTGAGGTTGCCCGCGGCCCGAGCCAGATGTCCGGTGTCGATCATCACCATGTTGGGAAAGGCTGCGAGGTCCGCAAGCAGAGTGTCGATCTCGGGGTAGTTCGGGATGTTGATGTAGGGCGTAACCGAGGTCACGACCCATCCATCCGGCTTGAGGTAGTGCCAGTAGCGCATGACCTCAAGAGGTTCCACCGCCAGGACCATGTCACACCGTCCTTGAGGAATCACATCGGAGTGGATCTCGACGTCGGAGTAGCGGAGGTTGGATTGCACCGCGCCCCCGCGCTGCGCCATCCCGTGTACCTCGGCCTGTTTGAAGAAGAACCCGGCATCGAGAGCCGCGTTGTCGAAAACGTAGGCGACGGAGAGAATGCCCTGTCCCCCGACGCCGGCGAGAATGATGTTCTTTTGCATCGGTCTTTCTCCCTCGCTAGTTCTTGATGGCTTCAATACAGGTACGGCGGGCGATGATGATACTGGGACCATCGTGGGCCAGTTCTTCCCGCATGATCTTGACATTCTCATCGTGATTTCTCGGCAGGGGCACGATGATGCGGACGTGTTCGGGATCGATACCGGTGCCGTGTACGATGTCGTCCAGGGCGCGTCCGGTCGACATTGATCGCTGGGTCCCGGTCATGCCGACCGTGTCGTTGTCCAGGATCAAGACGTTGAGGCTGACATTCTGCTGAACGGCCGAGAGCATCGGCGTAATTCCGCCATGCGAGAACGTCGAGTCGCCGATGGCTGCTACCGCCGGACTGTAGCCGGCGTGAGCGGCGCCCGCGGCCATGCCGATGGAGGCGCCCATCGCTACACAACTGTGAACGGCCTCGAGTGGCGGCAGGGCCGCCAGGGTGTAGCATCCGATGTCGGAGAAAACCTGTGGGTCCTTGAAAGAATTGAGGGCCTCGTTGAGAGCCGTGAAACTGTCGGTGTGGGGACAGCCCTTGCATAGGGTTGGAGGGCGAAGTGCAAGGTCTCCGGACGGGCTGTGAGCAGCCTCGAACTTGGGCAGGCCCAGGGCCTCTCGAACCAGATCGT
>JAOZPW010000348.1 GCA_029932545.1 Thermoanaerobaculales bacterium
GGATACTGCTATTCTGCGCTTGGAGGCAGCTATCGATGTTTGAAACATCCGGCAGTCAAGATATGGAAGTGGTCGATCTTCGCTTTGAAAGTCTGAGGGATCTTCAAGAGGAATTCGGTCCCTACCTTTCCTCTGAGGGTTTTTTCCTCAGGGACAGGAATGATTTTGCCACAAGCGATGTCTTGAGATTCAGGTTGATGCTGCCGGGAGACTTCGTGCTTATCGAAGGCGTTGGGGTTGTGGTTTGGGTCAGGACTCTGTCGGAGGCGACATTGACTCAGCCATCTGGTACAGCGGTTGGATTTGCCACCCTGAGCGATCAGGGAAAGGAATTGGTCGAGCGTATTGTCCAGTCCCACGTTGAAATTGGGGGAAAGCCCTTCGACATGAGCCGGCCGAGCGACGACGGCGATCTGGAGGCTCATTCATCCAAATCTGCGTTGGAATTGCATGAACCTGATTCACAGAGTGCATTGAAATTTTCAGTTCGTGAGGAGCCCGGTTCTGAGCCGGGCGAAATAGATGATGAGCCCAAAGAAATAGATGATGAGTCCAAAGAAATAGAGGATGAGCCCGACGAAATGGATGAAGGTGGGGGGGCTGAACTGCGCCTGCCGTTCGAGGAGGATATCCAACCGGAGCCGGACCATGGCGGGCCTGGAGGAGCCTTGGAATTCAGTCTGCCCGAAGAGCCGTCATCGAAGGAGGATCGACCGGCCTCATGGGAACACGGGGACGAGGCTTCAGATTCGTCGTCTGGAGCCAGGGGGAAGAACCGCTCTGCTTTGGTGGGGATTTTGGTGAGTATCGGCGTGCTGGCTGCCGGTGCGTGGGCGATTTATACGCAGTACCCGGAATTGTTGTCGTGGAGTGGAACAGCCTCCGAAGTGGTCATAGCCGAGCCTGATGAGGTTGCAGGAGAGGATTCGCCGGCAGAATTGATAGCGCCCCTCACGGAAAAGGATTTGCAGGCGGTGGTGGAAGCGGCCGTTGATGCTGTGACTGTTCCGGAACCCGTGAGAGATCCCGAGCCGGAACCGACTGTCGTGCCGGTCGTTGTTGACGTTCTCAGTGGCCCCGGATCCAGAATCGTCGATATTCAAGCGGATGCCGGCGAAGGGGGAACGGTCATTACGATACGCGCTGACGGTTTGATTGAGAGCCGCCGCGTCGTAACGTCAGTTCTGGCGAATCCTCCCAGGATACTGGTTCGAATTTTTGGAGTCGACAGTCCTTTTCGACCTTTCGAGATTCCTGTTGAGACTTCCGAGGTCCAGGGGATTCGGATTGGGCACCATCCGGAAACCAACCCCCGATCGCTGTGGATCGTCGTGGATGTGGCCGATGCAGGAGTTGTAATCCGAGAGGTTCAGACCAGCGGGAGTGTTACTCGAGTCGAAGTCGGACGTTGAACCACTAAGAGCTGGTAACGGGCACGTTAACGGCTCGGGCTCGGGAAAGACATCTCTCCAAAGGAGGGCCGGCCGGCCATCACGGCATCATTGCCGCTCGCACGGCCTTAATGGTGCTGTCAATATCGGCGTCGGTGATGTGGTAGTGGGTGACGGCCCTAACGGCGTCGTCCCCCAGGGCATGGATCAGGATGCCTGCGTCGGAGAGGGACTGGGCGAATGCGCTCGCGGTTTGACTCTTGGAGGTCAAGCGAAAGAAAACGATGTTGGTATCGACCAACTGGGGATCGATGTCGATACCGGGGGTTTCGGCCAGTGACTCCGCCAATTGTTTGGCGCGCCGGTTGTCGTCACCAAGGCGGTTCATCATGGTATTCAGGGCCACGAGGCCGCCGGCGGCGATGATGCCTGCTTGGCGCATACCTCCGCCGAAGAGTTTTCGGATTCTCCGGGCTTCTGAGATTGTGGCTTCATCACCGACCAGGATTGAGCCGACGGGTGCCGCCAGTCCTTTGGAGAGGCAGAACATCACTGTGTCGCATCCTTTGGCCAGGCGAGAGGGCGGGACGTCGAGGGCAACGGCGGCGTTAAAAATCCGGGCGCCATCGAGGTGGACGGGGAGCCCATGTTTCCGGCCGACTCCCACAAGCTGATCCAACCTCTCAGGAGATATAATTCGGCCACCGGCCAGGTTATGGGTGTTCTCCAGGGCCAGAAGGGCAGTCGGTGTTGTATATCCGGTTGTCGGTTGGATTGCCTTTTCGACATCCTTCGGATTGAGGATGCCGGATGAACCTGTCACCGGTCGGGGTAATGCTCCACTGAGTGCGGACATGGCGCCCATTTCGAAATTGAAGATATGGCATTGGGTTTCCCCTATGACTTCGGTTCCCGGGCGTGTGAACAGATGCACGGCGATCTGATTGCCCATGGAGCCTGAGGGAACAAAGAGCCCGGCCGGTCGTTCCAGAAGGTCTGCGGCCTTGTCCTCCAGCGAACGAACTGTAGGGTCTTCTCCGTACACATCGTCGCCGACGATGGCTTCGGCCATCGCGTGTCGCATCTGTGGCGTGGGCTGGGTCACGGTATCTGATCTGAGGTCGATGATTCTGTTCATGGGGCAATGCTATCAGGACGCAGGGAGCAGGTCTCATGTCAGAGGCAACAGAACCTGCTTCCTGCTTCTTGTGACCTGGGATGTGTCCGGAATCTTGCAGCATTCAGCGTTCATCGGACAGCCTGGAAAGGGGGACTGAAGATCTTCGGCGGCGGGCCTGATTTCCCTTGACAACTTGCGCAAACGTCATTACGATTTTGCCCATGAAGTCCGATAAATCCTACGAAAACTTTGTTTTCCCAAGATGGACAAACTTGCTGCGACCTGCGGCAGTCGTTGCAGTATTGGGTGGATTGGGCTACGTGACGGTTCTGGTGTGGTTGGGGTTCTCACCTTATGCTGTTGAAGTCGGTTATCAGCCCGTCCAGCCCGTTCCCTACAGTCATGCCATCCATGTTGGGCAATTGGGCATCGACTGCCGATACTGCCACTCAACCGTCGAAATTTCGGCGGAGGCGGCCATCCCGCCAACCCAGACCTGCATGAACTGTCACTCATCGGTCAGAGCTACTTCCGAGAAGCTTCTGCCGATTCGTGAGAGCTATGCGACAGGTATGCCGGTGGAGTGGATTCGGGTGCATGATCTTCCCGACTACGTTTTCTTTAATCACTCGGCTCATGTCATGCGGGGCGTAGGGTGCGTCTCGTGCCATGGCAGGATCGACACGATGGAAGAGGTCTACAAGGTCAAGCCACTCAGTATGGGCTGGTGCCTTGATTGCCACCGCAATCCCGAACAACATCTCAGACCGGTCGAGTTCGTGACGGCCATGGATTGGGTTCCGGAGAAGGACCAGCTCAAACTCGGCGCCGAGTTGCGCCAGATTCACAACATCAACCCACCCCAGGATTGCAACGCATGTCACCGCTGAAAAATACCGAATCGGGCCATAAATATTGGAGGAGTTTGCATGAACTCGTCCGAACTCCTGAATTTGAAGAGGCCGTCAAACGGGAATTTCCCGACGATGAGTGGGACCGACTTCCTCCGGCTTCTCGGAGGAGCTTTCTCAAGGTCATGGGCGCATCAATTGCGTTTGCCGGGTTGACCGGCTGCCGATGGCCCGCTG
>JAOZPW010000349.1 GCA_029932545.1 Thermoanaerobaculales bacterium
CCTTGCCATTGGCGCCGTCAACTCGGTTGAGCAACTGCGGATGCGTATCCGGGATAATGAGGTCATCGTTCACGATAAGGTACATGTCGGTTCGACCATTCTTCGTGACGACGAGACCTTCGGCTTCGGTTTCATCACGGCGAGTGAAGACTTTCAGGTATTTGCCGCCGCATATGCCGTCGAGTTCGATCGCATTCGGATTCAGAAGGCCGAACTCGTCGATCGCGACAACGACGACGTCATCCACTTCTCGGTTGTACCGTGGCTGAGCTTCACCGGGATCGGACACCCTCGAGATCGAAATTCACTCTATTCAGTTCCAAAGATCGTTATCGGTAAATGCCACTTACAGGAATCAAGGTGGAAAATTCCGGTCGCCCTTTCAGCCCACCACGGTCTTGTCGATGGCCTCCATGCCGCTCGTTTCTTCGATCATCTTCAGCAGCGCCTTGACCAAGCGGCGACCCTCCTGGCCTCTTGATCAATGGTGTGTCCCAGGTCCTGACCCGAGCCCGAGCCCGTTACCGTTATCGTTCCCGATATGTGTCTGTCACGACCCCATGAAGGCGGCCACAGGCAACCGCGCCTGTGGATCTTTCAGTTGAGTGTGAGTCGCTAAAGAAGCTCCCGCAGCCTGGCATAACCGGAACGGCTGACCGGAATCTGCCTGCCGTCAGCGAGGATGGCGATGCGGCTGTCCTTGGCATAAAGCTCGATCCGTGTGATCCGGTCAATATTGACCACGAACGAGCGATGGACTCGGATAAATCGATCCGGATCGAGCCGTCCGGCCAGTGCAGCCAGACGCTGCGGCTTGAGGTGCTCTTTCGCCCCAACATGGATCACCACGGCATCGTCCCGTGCCTCGATGAAGTCGACATCGTCGATCGCCAGGACGTGAACCTGCGCACCCTCGCGTACCAGGATGCGTTGCAGGTGGGACGCGTGGGGTCGGGCCGCAGTCGCGATCGCCTCAAAAGATACCTCTGGGGTTTGAGCCTTCCGAGTACGTGCCCTCTCCAGAGCGGTAGTCAGTCGTTCGGTCGAAAAAGGCTTGAGAAGGTAATCCACCGCATGGATTTCGAAGGCACGCAGGGCATGCTCGTCGTAGGCCGTCACAAAGATCACCGGCAGGTCCGGATCGAGTAACTCGACAACTTCAAATCCATCCAGTTTCGGCATCTGGATGTCCAGCAGGAGGATGTCCGGCTGATGTTCGGAGACTGCCTTGACCGCATCGAATCCGTTGCAACACTCGGCGACAATCTGGATTCCAGGTAACTCGCCCAACATTTCGCCTAACAACCGTCGGGCCGGCTCTTCGTCATCGACGATGATCACCCGTAGCAGCTGATCTCCTTGATGCGTCATTCTTGCTTCTCCTCGTCTCCAATCGGCAGCCCCACCTCAACCCGGAAGGTGCGAGCCTCGGCGCCGACCCGGAGGTGGGCTTCGGGTCCATACAGACTGTGAAGCCGCTGCCTGAGGTTGCTCAGGCCCATCCCTGAGCCACTGCGCCCGGGTGCCTCAGGGTCGAAGGAATTCTCCACGATCAGGCTCAAACGGCCCGGCCTGCGGTGTGCAGCGATATGAACCACACCCCCCTCAAGCAGGGTCGAGATACCGTGCTTGAGGGCATTCTCCACTAACGGTTGCAAAATTAGAGGTGGCACAGAACAGGCACGGCTGGTGTCGTCAATCTCCAGGTTTATCTCGAGCCGAGACCCAAAACGGGTTTGCTCGAGTTTCAGGTAGAGCTCCAGGGTTTCGAGCTCTTCGGCCAGGGTCACGGTCACCCTCATTCCCAGACCCAGACTCGCCCGAAGGAAGTCCCCCAGTTGCACACACATCGCACGAGCACCGCGGCCGTCGGTGGTAATCAGAGACGATATCGAGTTGAGGCTGTTGAAAAGAAAATGGGGGTCGACCTGGGCCCGTAGTGCCCGCAACTCGGCTTCTCGAGCCTCGATCTCGGCACCAAGGGCACGCCGGTCGGCCTCGCTTGAAGCCTCGAAGGCCACCACCAGGTAGTGGGCCGCCACAGCCAAAAGGTAGAGCAACACCCCGGCCGCGATCAGCAATCCAAGCTGGCCGCGAATGCGTTCCTCGACTCCGGGAAAGAGTCCGCCTCGATCGAGTAGCCTCGCCAGCCCCATCGCCACGGCGGACCACAAGGAAGCAGAAACCGCTGCAGTCACCAAGTGAGTCATCAACGCCTTGGCGGCGCTGGTACCGCGAAGGGGCAGGGCACGACAGGGATACCATGCGGCGAGGCACAGGAAGGCGTAAACGATCGAGAGAGGCAGGACGAGGACCACGGCCTCTGCCCAGGAGCTGCCCGCAGACAGGACCAGCATGCCGGCCAGCATTGCCGCCACCGGCAGCCATGCCGCCATGTAGATCGTCAGCCGGTCACGCTGGGCGAGGATCGGATGCATTTATCAAGCCTTCAGTTTTTGATCTCGACACCGCCCATGATGGCGAAGCCGCGGACGATGAGCACCTTCTGACTCTGGTCCGCTGCGCCCCGAGTCTTGTCCTCGAATGCTCCCATGATTGCCGTACCACGGACCTGTACCTCCCAGTCATCCGGCACCCTGAGCTCCACCCCGCCCCAAAAAGCAAAGGTGTGAATTTCGGCCGGCCCTCCTGCCGAGCCGCAATCGCTCAGGTCGATCTCACAACCACCGAGCATGGCGGTCGCGTCGCCGCCCTGAAAATCGTCACAGGCGATGTGCCGCTGGACCCCGCCCATCACTGCGGTAGCATCGAAGAAGCTGGCGCTCTCCGGGTCTACCTGGCGCCGACCACGAGTGATGGCCCGCCACAACAACTGGGCGCCGAGCAGCACCAGCAGCAGGGGCCACAGGTCCCAGACGTTGAAGGTCCAAAGGTCCAGGGAGTTGAGCAGGAGCAGGGTTCCGACAATGAGCCACAGCAGACCGGCGCCGAGCCTGCGGTCACGTCCGGGCTGGATCAAATGGGATAGACCAAGCATGATCAACAAAGCCGGCCAATAGCTAAACAGATTTTCCACGTCCATGATGTCGAGATTGTCGAGTGTGAGGAGGACTCCCATAGCCAGGACCCCAAGCCCGAGGATCGCCTTGCCAACCGGCCAACCTCGTGAGCAGCTGGATTTGCCCCCGTTCTCATGATCGGCGCCGTTACGGTAACTGCGATGTGATGTGTCACGCATATCGTATCTCCTTTCACCACTCACGATAGATTCGGCACCGAGCCGAGTCACGCTGATTTCGGTGAACGGCGGTCGGACCCAGGTGAACGGTGACCATATCAGTTTCCGAGGGCGCCTCCTCGTGGACGGCGCGTGGTACGGCTTTCTTCATCAGGCAGACGTAACGCCCGAGCCGTCGTTGCGAAGAAGGCCGAGGTTGGCGAAATCAGGGTCAGCGACCGGGAAAGAAAACAGCGTCCGGATCAGCATCAGCGTCAGATGGCAGCGGCAGCACCAGGGGCCTTCCTTACTGCCCGCCAAGCGCCAAGACCCAGCCTTCCGGATCAACCTCAACCGACTGGCCCGAGGGCACGACGAATTCGGCCATGCCACCCGGCATCTCCACGCGGCGGAT
>JAOZPW010000350.1 GCA_029932545.1 Thermoanaerobaculales bacterium
CTCGTTAAACTCCACGGACCGGTTTATCAGTGCTCCCAGCTTAGACTTTACCACTGGCAGCTGAGTCTTGTGCAGAAAGCCACAAGAAGAGCAGCCACAAAAAGGCACGAAAAAGCACAGAAAAACCAAAGGTGGTCACATCATTCATAGGCATTTCTGTGCCCTCTCTTCCCCTAATCCCTCACCCCTAAATCCTAACCCATTGACCCTCAGCGAGTTCTGCTGGAGCCAACAGAAGATGTTTGAGAGGTTTTGATCTGGGCGTGTGATAATGCGCTGGTGATTGGGCGAATTGGATTTTCACACACCTGGAGTCTGGGAGAGATCAGCGATCTCCTGGGTGGAACGTTGCTCAACGGCGCCCAGACGGATATTCCGATTCTGGCGGTGGTTTCCACCGGCGATCATCAGCAACCGTCGAGCTTGTTTGTCGCCTACGAGGGTGCGCGCGTCGATGGCCACGACTTCATAGGCCAGGCGTTTGAGAATGGCTCTGAAGCAGCCGTGGTCACCAATGCAGAGAAACTGGGAATGCGCCCCGGAATTTTGGTCGGGGATGCGCAGAGGGCGTTGTCTCGTCTTGCCGCGGCCTTTACCGGAAATCCTTCGAAAGAAATGCTGACGATCGGGATTACCGGGACCAATGGCAAGACGACCGTGCATTGGCTCCTGTATCACGCGCTCGAACGGCTGGGTCTGCCGGGAATTCGGCTGGGGAGCCTGGGGATCTCCGCCCATGGGTTGGTCGAGAAGTCGGGCAAGGTGGTCGTTCGGGGTTCGGGAGACCTCGTTTTGACGACGCCGGCGGCCCAGGTGATTCATGACTCTCTCCGGCAGGCGCTGGATTCCGGGTTGAAGAGTTGTGTATTGGAAACCTCGTCCCATGCGTTGGCTCAACACCGGGTCAGTGACGTGTGGTATGACGTGGCGATCTTTACCAATCTCAGCCCGGACCACCTCAACTACCACGGGGACATGGAGGATTACTTCCAGGCCAAGGTTGGGCTCTTCCGGCAGATGGCCGAGATGCGGTCTGTTTCCGGCTCTGAGGGTGGCGCCGTCATCAATTCAGATGGTCCCTGGGGAAGAAGGTTGACCGTCCTTGCCGATGGTTTGGACCTCCCGGTGATCACCTTTGGCTCCGGTTCCGACGCGGGAGTCTGCATTGAAAGATTTCGACAGCAGCTGCCTGTCAGTTGCCTGGAACTGGGGTGGGATGGACGGCTGTACTCGATCACGACGCCATTGATCGGCGACTACAACGCCTCCAATATAGCGGCCGCATTTGGAGCCCTGATGGCTGCCGGGTTCGATCCGGCCATGGCGGCAGTGGCGTTGTCCGATGTTCCGAGTGTCCCTGGACGTTTGGAGTCGGTGGGTTCGAAGGATGTCAGTGTCCTGGTCGATTATGCCCATACCGGAGAGGGATTGAGGAAGACCCTGGGAGCACTTCGGCCATTTGCCAAGGGGGACCTCTGGGTCGTCTTCGGTTGTGGCGGTGGAAAGGACCCCGGCAAAAGGGTGGGAATGGGGGAGGCAGCGGCAGAGTTCGCCGACCGGATCGTCTTGACCTCAGACAATCCCCGTAACGAAGACCCTGTCGAGATCATCGAAGATATCCTTTCATCGGGCTGTCATGCAGAGTTTGTCGAACTGGACCGGGCCCTCGCGATTGAAAATTCACTGAAGGCCGCGAGCAAGGGTGATGTTGTCGTCCTTGCCGGCAAGGGTCACGAGGATTACGAGGTTGTTGGCACCGAGACACGGTATTTTTCGGACCGGGATGAGGCGCTCAAATGGCGAGAGAGGGGCGCGCTGGACCGTGGTCCCGGCGCCGAATAATTTGGTGTTTCTTGCGGGTTGAGTAGGGACCACATGAGCTGAAAGCAAAACGGCGGAGGGCTTCCCCTCCGCCGTTTGATCAAGAGGCCGGCAGTTAGTTGTCCCAGGCCGTTGTGTCGCCACTTTCGAAGCCGTCGATGAAGATAGTCTCACGAATGGCCCCAAAGAAGAGGCTGTCGAATGCGGCGTCGAAGTTGGCACCTGGATCGGCGCCTCCGGCGAATGATACGAGGGCTGACACAGCGGTTGCCGGCCTGTTTGAGTTGGCGCATGAAATCTTGGCCCAAATGCCGCCGGTGTCTCCAAGGACGACGGAAGTGGCCAGTTCACCAACTTCTGTTCCCGTACAGCCTGCGCCGTCATAGTAGGTGACGATGCCGTAGGCCGCCGGATCCGGAGTCGAGTTATTGGTAAGGAGTACCCGTCCGCTCAGGCCCAGCACAACGTCCATGGTGCTGACGTCGATGCATTGGCTCAAGCCTACGATTATGGTGTCGTCTGTAACACCTGAAATCAGTCCCGATCCGGAAGTTTCCGCGGCGTCAACGTCTTCGGTATCGAATTCGAAGAACGCCGGTGGGGCGTCAGTTGGCATCCAAGGGCTCAGACCACCGTCGAAGTTGGGGTTTTCGACCAGATTGTTCCCAAGGATTTCGAAGGCCCACCCGAAATCATCGCCTCCTGTTCCGTCGCCATTGCCGTCCAGGGGATTTCCGGCGGCGTCGGTAATTGTGGTCGACCCGCAGGCAAATAGCCCGTACACGCCCTCCGGCAGGGCCGAACCGTTGCCGATACCGATAGCCGCCATGTGGGTTTCCGAACTCCAGATGACGTAATCGATCGGAATACGACTGTCGTCGTTCTGAATCAAACTGCAGTCGACGGTGTCAGGTATTCCATCAGTGCCGGCTTCCACCAAGAGGTAATTCTGGGGGTTGGTGACGTCATCGGGTTCCGTGTCGCCAGCGGGATCGTACAGTGCTTCACTGAAGGTCATCAACACCTGGGTGATCGGAACACAGGTCATCTCTGCCCAATCCAGAGTCCCGTTCGGTGTAGAGGACACGGTGTCGATGGAGATCACGGTGGGCGGAACATTATCGTTGATGACGTAGGGTCCGATCGTCGTTGAAGAGGACCAGTTGCCGGCAAGGTCCACAGTGCAGACGTGAAAATACCAGTCGCCGTTGGCCAGAGGTTCGCTGGCGACACCGGTTTCTGCCCCGCCGAGATTCATGATCTGGTCGCAGGTTCCTGCGGCATTGCCGTTGAATGTAACGGCGTAGCCAAATACACCCGAAGGTACCGGTGGGTTATCGACGGCCGGTGTCCAACTCATCTCGATAACACTTTCGGTGTCTTCCACGCCAACGGTATGGGTCGTGCTTGCGATGGCGGTTGGGTTGGCCGGAGGGACTGTGTCGATGCCATACCAGCCCTCGTGCACCGTTGAAGTGCAATTGCCGACATGGTCGCAGGTCCTGAGATGGAAGTACCACTGACCGTCGGCCAGTGTGCCGCTGGAGGTTGTGTGAACGCCTCCAACGTGGTCGAGGTCGAGAACGTCGTCAGGCAGGGTTGCTGCGGCGGTATCAAAATGGAAGGAGTATCCAGCCACACCGACTCCGGCATCGGTTGCGCCATCCCAGCTCATGCCGATCTCCGGATTGGTTCCCCATATCCCGGCCGTATGGGTGGTCGAAGTGACCAGTGGATCGACTGGAGGCGCCGTGTCGGAGAACTGGAAGAG
>JAOZPW010000351.1 GCA_029932545.1 Thermoanaerobaculales bacterium
GTGCCTTTTTGTGCCTTTTTGTGGCTATTTCATGAGTTTTGCAAGAGGCTCTGAGAATTCAAAATTTGGAACCAGCCTCTCCCCTCCATGTTAAGGTCCGGCTGATGATCCGCATCGTCTTCTCCGATCTCGGCAAGCGCTATGACCAGCGTGTGATTTTTCGGGGGATCGAGGGTGAGGCGGAACCGGGTTCGGTGTTGGCGCTGACGGGACCCAACGGTTCGGGCAAGAGCACGCTGATGTCGATTTTGTGCGGTCTTTTGCGGCCGAGCCGTGGGACGGTTCAGTACCTCGATGGCCAGGGCGAGATAGCCCGGTCCGAATGGCGCCTGCACCTGGGTGTCGTTGCGCCTGGAATGTCGGTGTACGAAGAGCTGACAGCCCGGGAGAATCTTGCTTTTTTTGCGCGGGTGCGTGGTCTGAGGCAGGACGGCGCGAGTATTGACCGCTTGATCGAACGGGTGGGCCTCGATCCGGAACGCACGACGCCCGTTGTCGGCTATTCCACCGGAATGCGGCAGCGCCTCAAGATTGCCCAGGCCATACTGTCTCAGCCCGACGTGTTGTTTCTGGACGAACCGGGGTCCAATCTGGATCCGGCGGGCCAGGACTGGCTCGAGGCGTGGGTCACGGCATTTGCCGCCGAGGGGAAGACGATCGTTCTGGCCACCAACGACCGGCGCGAGATGGAGTGGGGGAGCCAGCGTGTCGAGCTTGCCGGCTGAGGCCCTGGCGGTTGCCGCGAAGGACTTGAGGACCGAGTTCCGTACACGGGTGGCGTTGAACGCCCTCGGTCTCTTTGCGTTGACGACGCTTGCCGCCGTGTCCTACACCATCGGGCCTTATAGGATCAACGAGGCAGACCGACCTTTCCTGCTGTCGGCTCTCTTGTGGATCGTCATCCTTTTCGCTTCGTTGGCCGGCCTTGATCGGACCTTCGTCAAGGAGGAGGAGAGTCACACTGCGCCGCTGTTGAGGCTGTCCGCTCGTCCCCACGCCGTGTGGCTGGGCAAGCTGGTATTCAATCTGGGCCTGTTGACAGCCTTGATGGTGATCCTCGTACCCTTGTTTACCGTGTTGATGGGGTTGCCGTTGGCCCTGGGTGTTGGATGGCTGGTAGCGGTGCTGGCCGCAGGCGGCTACGCACTGGCCGTCACAACGACGATTGTTGCGGCAATCATCGCTCGTGCGATGACCCGAGGCGCCCTCTTCGCTGTGCTGTCCCTGCCGTTGCTGTTGCCGTTGCTGATCTTTGCCATCCAGGGCACGGCCGGAGTGGCAAGCGGTGAAATCGAGATCGTGCACCAGAGCCTGCGGGCCATGATCTCCCTCGGGGGAGTCATGACCATCGCCTCGGCCGCCCTCTTCCCGGTGATCTGGGGGGAGTAGGGGAATAATCTGGTGTTTTCAGGAAAGGTCGAACAATGGCTCAGGAAATCGAACGCAAGTACCTCTTGACCGGTGATCAGTGGAGGAGCCTTGCAGAGGGCACCCATTATCGGCAGGGTTATCTCTCCACCGTCAAGGAGCGTACCGTGCGGGTACGCACCATCGGCGAGAAGGGCTACCTGACGATCAAGGGCATCACGGTCGGAATCAGTCGGCTCGAGTTCGAGTACGAGATCCCGACTGATGACGCCAATGAGCTCCTTGACGAGCTCTGCGAGAGGCCGATCATCGAGAAGCACCGTTACAAGATCCCCTACGGCGGCCTCGTGTGGGAGGTGGATGAGTTCCACGGCGTCAACGAGGGTCTTGTCATTGCCGAGGTCGAGCTCGAGAGCGACGACCAGGCAATCGATGTACCTGCATGGGTTGGTGAGGAAGTCTCGGGAGATCCCCGGTATTTCAATGCGGCCCTGGTCAGGTGTCCCTTCAATACCTGGTAGAGCCCCCGCGATGGCGTGATCCGGTTGGATTGACAGGTATCGATCTTTGTAGATATGGCGGAAGTGTTACCTTGACCGATCGGCAATACCGAGATGCCGTTCGAGGTTGAGATGGAATTGAGTGAACAAAATTCGAGAAACAACCTGATCGCCTTCCTGTGGCATGCGGTCTTCTTGGCTCTGACCGTCAGCTTGGTCGAGGTCAACACCGTCGTCCCGGCGTTGCTGCTCAAACTGGGCGCATCGTCCTTTTTGCTGGGGTTGTTCACGACGATCACCCTCGGCGGGGCGAGTTTCGCCCAGTTGTTCTTCGCCGGGGTACTGCTCAATCGGCCGCGAAAGAAGGGGGCTCTCCTTTTGGGGATCAACCTGAGAGTCGGCGCCTTATTCGGTCTGGCCTTGACCTTTGCCTGGTCGGACCGGCTGGGAAGTACGACCACCCTGGTCATCCTCTTCCTCTTGATCGCGTTGTTCTCCCTCAGTGGGGCCTTCGCCAACATTTCCTTCACCGATCTCCTGGGGAAGTCCATCAGGAAGGAGCGTCGAAAGACCTTTTTCACCGCAAAGCAGATCATCAACAGCGCCGGTCTCCTGGTGTCGACCCTGGTGGCCCGAACCATCCTCAAGTCCGTCGACTTTCCCGGGAATTCCGTGGTGTTGTTCAGCCTGGCGGGGATTCTCCTCCTGGTGGCCTCCCTGGGTTTCTGGCGACTTCGAGAGGTGGAGGGCGAAGGTCGCCGTCGGTCCTTTTTCTCCTTCGTCCGGCAGATTCCAGGGGAGATCCGCCGGAACCCGAATCTCAAGCGCTACCTTGGGATCATGAACACCCTGGGGGTCGGGATGGGTGTGCCTCCCTTTCTGGTCCTTTATGCACGGGAGCACTTTCAACTGACCGCGGAAGTCGTCGGGAACATCCTCTTCTTCATCACCTTCGGTCTCTTGGTTGCCGGCCTGTTTCTTTTCAAGTTCGCCGCGAGATTCAACTATCGGGAGCTTCTGTTCGCCGCCCTCGGACTGCAACTCGCGACCCTGTTGGGGGCGGTTTTGTTACATGGGTCGGCGACCGCCTCATTGTTCGTCTTCACCCTTGCCGGGATGTTTCTGGCGACCTATCGGATGGCGATTGGTGGACTGCTGCTTGAGATCTCGACCATGGAGAACCGAACGGTGTATGCGGGGATCGCCGGGGCGGGGAGCATCCTGCCCCTTATCGCACCCCTGGCGGCCGGCGCCGTCCTCCCCTTTGTGTCCTTTTTACCGCTTCTGGTGGTGGTGGTGGTGGTCGTGACGGCGAGTGGCTTCCTGATTCGAGGTATTGAATGTAGGCCTCTGAAATGAGTTGATACTCAAAAAAGGGGAGCAAACAAAGAATTCGAGAGTGTCCCCTTTAGATTTCCCCTTTAGATTTGCTTCGATCAGGTCCGCGCCATGACCTGGCGGTTGATCAATCCCAAAGGGTGACCGGCGGCCGCCCGCCCTCGGAACCCGGGGTGGGAAACCTACCGTCGGGACGTGCCGTACACAGCTTTTCCCTCCGGCAGGCCTCCCGGTAAAGGTGCAGCTGCGGGAAAGGCTGTGTGGGGCAATCCCCGGGGAGCGAGTTGGCGATTGAGTCTCCCGGGTACGCCGTAGGCCGCCGAGGTCATTTTCCGGAGGGGCGGTTTCCTCCCGATTTCCGCCACGAAGCCCCTCCGGGAAATG
>JAOZPW010000085.1:0-8902 GCA_029932545.1 Thermoanaerobaculales bacterium
GCAGCAGCAGGAGAAAGACGTAGTACTCCTTCTCGCGGTGGGTGATCGCTGTATAAGACGAGTAGATGGCGATCAGGCCCAACAGAGTCGTCAGCAGGATCAGCAAGACGGAAAAACCGTCAACCCCGAAGAAGTACTGCACGCCGACCGATGGGATCCAATCCAACTTGGTGACGAACTGAAATTCAGCGCCACCGGTGTTGTAAAGGAACCACAGAGGCAGGGACAGGACGAGGTCCAGGCCCGCCACGACCGTCGCCGTGATCTTGATGGCGCGCACATTCTCCTTGTTGAGGAAAAAAACAATGAACAGCGCGCCGGCAAGCGGCACATAGCAGATGAGATTCAGCAGGTAAGCGTACTGGGTTTCCATGTTCTACCCCGTCCCTCAGAAAGAAATAAAGAAAACGGCCAGCAGGAGTGCCGCACCGAAGACCATCACCATGGCGTAGCCCTGGGTGAAGCCCACTTGCAGACGGCGGAAATATCGACTCGCCGTCTGGTTGATCGTACCGATGAGATTGACGATGCCGTCGATGACCTTGAGGTCAAAGATACCGGACATGAAGCTGGAAGCCACGGTCGCGTGACGTGTACCGTTGACCACACCGTCGACGACGCGGGCATCGAACTCCCACAAAAAGCGCGCCAGGCCAATGGTGCCGCGAATGATGGTCACGTCATAGAGCTCATCCACCCAGTATTTGTTGAGCAGGAGCTTGTAGGCGAAGGGGAAGCGCTGGGCCATGGCATTGGGAATGGAGAATTCCGGATCCTTCTTGTACCAAAGGTAGGCCAGATAGATACCGGCACTCGCCACGACAACGGACAGCCCAACCAGAGCCCACTCGAGGCCGAAGCTGATGGCGTGACCACCGGCATGTGCGTCTCCATGACCGTGAGCACCCAGGATCATCGGACTCATGAACCCATCGATGAAGTTCCAGTTCTCTTTGTGAAACAAGATGCCCGGGAACCCGATCAACAGGCCGCCGACCACCGACCCGAACGCCAACACCTGCAACGGCAGGGTCATCGTCCACGGCGATTCGTGCAGATGGTGCTCGGCTTCTTCTCCGCCGCGAAACTCACCGTCGAAGGTCATGAAGACCAGACGAAACATGTAGAAGGCGGTCATAGCCGCGCCGCACAGGCCAAGAATCCAAAGCCCGTAGTAGAGGCCACCAAATCCGTTGAGATCGGTATAGCCTGCCTCAAACGCCTTGGCCAGGATCGCATCCTTGGAGATGAAGCCCGCAAGCGGCGGGATGCCGGCAATGGCGATCGTCGCGATCAGGAAGGTCCAGTAGGTCTTGGGCATGTACTTCTTCAATCCACCCATCTTGCGCATGTCCTGTTCGCCACCACAGGCGTGGATCACCGAACCGGACCCCAGGAAGAGGCAGGCCTTGAAGAAGGCATGAGTGACAACGTGGAAGATCGCCCAAATGTAGGCACCGACGCCGGCCGCCAAGAACATGTAGCCCAGCTGGGAGACCGTCGAATAGGCCAGAACCTTCTTGATGTCGTTTTGTACCAGGCCGATCGTGGCAGCAAAGACCGCTGTTACGCCACCGATGACGCCGACGGTCAGCATGGCCGTCGGAGAGAGCTGGTAGAAGAAGTTGCAGCGCGCAACCATGTAGACGCCCGCGGTGACCATCGTCGCTGCGTGGATCAGGGCGGAGACCGGCGTCGGCCCCGCCATGGCGTCCGGCAACCAGACAAAGAGCGGAATCTGCGCGGACTTGCCGATGGCACCAACGAAGAGCAAGAGACCGATGATGGTGGCGCTCCCAACCAGGGCATCGCCGTGATGGCTCGAAAGCACGGCAAAGAGTTTGGAGAACTCCAGCGTGCCGAACCAGCCGAAGGTGAAGAAGATCGCCAAAAGGAAACCGAAATCGCCAATGCGATTGACGATGAAGGCCTTCATTCCGGCTGCTGCACACCAGTCCTTTTCGTAGTAGAAACCGATCAGCAGGTAGGAGCACAGACCGACGCCTTCCCACCCGACGAAGAGCACCAAAAGATTGGAGCCCAGGACCAGGGTCAGCATCGAGAACATGAAGAGGTTGAGGTAGGAGAAGTACCGGCTGTAGGCCTTGTCGGACTCTGAGTGCATGTAACCCACCGAATAGAGGTGAATCAAGAAGCCGACGAAGGTGACGAAGCAGACCATCATCGCCGAGATTGCATCAAGCTGGAACGAAGCTGCAATCTCCAACGGCGCAGTGCCCCCGGAGAGCAACGGCAGATCGCCGCCGGAAATCCAGGTGAACACTTTGACGACATAAGAAACCGTGTGGTCTTCGGTGAAGTACCACTGCAAGACCGCAGCCCATGCCCAAATCCAGGCCAGCCCGGAACCGAGAAGCGCGACGGTATTGGCTACCGACTTCTTGAGCCCCATCTGATGGGTTACGAGGCCGTTGACCAGCGCGCCGGCAAGCGGGAACAGGGGAACAAGCCAGATCAGGTCGTAAAAGGACATAGGCTAGCCCCTCATTTCATTGGCATCGTCAAGAATCACAGTGTCCTTGAGGCGGGTCAAAGCGATGATCAGGCCGAGGCCGATCGCCGCTTCTGCCGCCGCAACCGTGATGACGAAGATCGCCAGAATCTGGCCGCTCAAATCACCCAGTCGGAAGGAAAAAGCGATCAGGTTGAGATTGACCGCGTTGAAGATCAGCTCTAAGGACATCAAAACGGTGATGAAGTTGCGCCGGACCATGACACCGATCAGACCCAACGAGAACATCATCAGTGAAAGGATCAGGTAGTGGGTGGCGGTAATCATAGGCCCACCTCTCCTTCGGGCTCCTCGATGAAGCGGTCTTTCCGGCCGAAGACGATGGCGCCGATCATGGCCACCAGCAAAACGACCGAGACCACCTCGAAGGGGACCAGGTATTTGGTGTAGAGCACCATGCCGACTGCTTCGGTATTGCCCAGGACTTCACCGTCGACCATCTGCAATGCCTCTGCACTGCCGCTGCCCGAGGCAAAGACCCCAAGAAGTACGGCCGAAGCGATCAAGGCGCCGACCAGAATCGCCCCGATGACCGCCACCGGCACCAGCGGCGAGAGGAAGGCTGCCTGAGTTTTAAGGTCTCTGACACTGACCAACATGATGACGAAGAGGAACAGCACCATGATGCCGCCTGCATAGACCATCACCTGGACCGCCGCCAGAAACTCCGCATGCTGCAGTACAAAGAGCACTGCAACAATAAAGAACGTGCCAAGGAGCGAGAGGGCGGCATGGACCGGATTTTTCAGGGTGATGACCCCAACCGAACCCAGCACCGCCAACCCTGCGAGGATATAAAAGAGGATTTCCGCAAAATTTGATACGAGGAAGTCCATCAGGCTGCTCCCTCCTCAGGCGTCTCCGCCTTGAGTTTTTCCCCCAGAGGATCACTGGGATTCTGACCGTCGATTGGCGCGGGCACGCCGGGGAAAGCCTTAAACCCCTCCCAGGACTCCAGCCGTTCCTTGTCGAAATACAGGCCCTCGTTACGCTCGTAGGTCGAACCCTCGTAACTCAGGGTCGTCAGCCAAATCGACTTGGGCTCGGTCGGGCACGCCTCTTCGCACAGGCCGCAGAACATGCACCGCTTGACGTCGATGTCGTAGCGGTCGATGACCTTGGTCTTTTTCTTCTTCATCTTGCCGTCTGAGCCCTCGACCTCCTCGACTTCGGTGTGGTCCCGAATGTAGATGATGTCGATCGGGCAGGCCTTGGCACAGAGATGACAGTCGATGCACCGCTCCAGCGAGTAGCCGAACATGCCCCGGAATCGATCCTGGGGTTCCAGCCGTTTCTCCGGATACTGAACCGTTTCTTTTTTGCGGAACAGATAACCGCCGGTCAGCGCCATACCCTGGAGCAGTTCCGGCAGCAGCAGTTTGGAGAGAAAGTCTTTCACTGACATCTCCTATCCCTTCAAGAGCAGCACACCCAGCGCGACCAACATGACGTTGGCCAGCGACAGGGGGAAGAGCCACTTCCAGCCCACATTCATGAGCTGGTCGAAACGGTAGCGTGGGAAGGTCCCGCGGAACCAGATGTAGCAAAAGAGGAAAAACGACATTTTGGCGAGGAACCAGACGACACCGGGAATCCAGGCCAATACCGGCAAGGCCCACAGCCCGGCCAACAGATTGGGGAAAGGCGGCAGCCACCCGCCGCAGAACATGACGACAGCCATCGCAGAGACGATCATCATGTTGGCGTACTCGGCCAGATAGAAAAGGGCAAATTTCATACCGGAATACTCGGTATGGAAACCGGCCACCAGTTCCGCCTCCGCCTCGGGCAGGTCAAAGGGGTTCCGATTGGTCTCGGCGACACCGCAGACCCAGTAGATTCCGAAACCCAAAACGCCCGGAATGAAGAACCAGATGTGAGCCGCTCGCTGCGCCTCGACGATCCCGACCATCGAAAGCGTACCGGCCATCAAGACAGCCGAGACGATGGCAAAGCCCATCGGAATCTCGTACGACACCATCTGCGCGGCCGATCTCAGGCCACCCATCAGTGAGAACTTATTGTTGGACGACCACCCACCAAGGATGATGCCGAAGACACCCAGGGATGAGACTCCAAGAATGAACAACAAGGCGATGTTGATATCGGCCAGATACGGCGTGACCGTCATCCCGGCAACCTTGAACGGTTCACCGAAAGGAATGACGGCAAACATCACAAGCGCCGGGACCATGACGATCGCCGGGGCGATAATGAACACCAGTTTCTCGGCGCCTCCGGGGACCAGGTCTTCCTTAACCAGCAGCTTGAGCCCATCGGCCACCGGCTGCAACCAGCCCTTGGGACCGACCCTGTTGGGCCCGAGACGGACCTGCATGTAGCCGAGGATCTTGCGTTCGGCATAGGTCAGGTAGGCGACGATCAGCAAAACGACGACCAGGAGGACGACGATCTTGATCAGGGGAATCAACAGCAGTTGCAGAATGGGTTCCGGCATGGCTCCCTACCGATCGATCTCGCCCAGAACGATGTCCAGGGTTCCGATGACCGCCATCATATCGGCGACCAGGGATCCCTTGACCATCTGGGGCAGTGCTTGCAAATTGACGAATGACGGCGGCCTGACGCGGCAGCGGTAGGGCGTCGTTCCCTTCTCCGTCGCGACGATGAAGTAGCCCAACTCGCCCTTGGGGCTCTCGACCGAGCCGTAGACCATGCCTTCGGGTGAACGCAGGACCTTGGGCGCCTTGGCCATGATCGGTCCCTCGGGTAGTTTTTCCAGACATTGACGAAGGATACGAATCGACTGGTGCATCTCTTCGATCCGCACCAGATAACGGTCATAGGTGTCGCAGTTGGTTCCGGTCGGAACGTCGAACTCGACCTCGTCATAGCGGTCGTAGGGGAAGACCTTGCGAATATCCCATTCGACGCCGGAACCCCTGAGCGGCGGCCCGGTCAGACCCATGTTGATCGCATCTTCCGGCGAAATGATACCGACGCCGACCGTGCGCTTCTTCCAGATGCGGTTGGTAGTCAGCAGGGTCTCGTACTCGTCAATATGCGACGGGAATGCATCGACAAACTTGGCGCATCGATCCAGCCATCCATCGGGCAGCTCAAAGGGCAGACCGCCGATCTTCATGGTATTGAGGGTCAAGCGGGCGCCGCAGTACTCTTCGAAGAGGTCGAGGATTTCATCACGCTCGCGGAAGGTGTAGAAAAACGGCGTGATCGCACCGATGTCGACCGCGTGAGTTGCAAGCCATACCAGATGGCTGGCAAGGCGTTGCAGTTCAGCCAGGATCATGCGGATGTAGGCGGCCCGTGGTGGAATGGAAATGCCCAGGAGCTTTTCCATCGTGATGCAGAAACCCTGGTTATTGTGTGCCGCGTTGACGTAGTCCAAACGGTCGGTGTGGGGAATGCACGCGGGGAAGGTCATCGTTTCGAACAGCTTCTCGGTCCCGCGGTGAAGGTAGCCGATGATCGGCTTGGCTTCGACGATGCGCTCGCCGTCGAGCTTCATCTGCAAGCGCAAGACGCCGTGGGTCGCCGGGTGCTGCGGCCCGAAACTGATTTCCATCTCTTCGACGTCAAAAAGGGGACGCTCCGGTCCGTTCATCATGCCCCCTCTCCTTCATCGGTCACAATCGGCCCGCCCCCGGGCGGATAGACGTCCGGGTAAATTGCGGCGCCTGTGTCGATGCCCTCAACCGGAAAGTCCTTGCGCAGCGGGTGGCCGTTGAAGCCCTCCCAAGTCAGAATGCGCTCGAGGCCGGGGTGATTCCCGAAGATCACTCCAAAGAGGTCGTAGATCTCGCGTTCCATCCAGTTGGCGGCGCCCCAGATAGACTCCACCGATTCAATTGTCTGCTGCTCGCCGATGATTGCCCGCAGGCGCAGACGTTTTGAATCGGAATGGCGGTGGAGCCAGTAGATGATGTCGAAACGGCCCTCTTCGCGTTCGGGCCAGTCCACGGCGGTCTGGTCGACCAGGAAGTCGTAGCCGCGTTCATCTTTGAGGAAACGGCAGACGTCGAGGATCTTTTCTGCTTCAACCGTCGCTGTGACGGTGCCGGCGAAAAGGTCGGCGCTGACGACCAAGTCCTCGAGGGCCGCCACATCTTCGTCGTCCATAGCGTCCGAGTGGGCCGGGGGTATGGGTTTTTCTTCCCAGGGATCCTTCGGTGGTGCGTCTTCTGCAGCCTTCTTCGCGGCGGCGGCTTTGGCCTTGGCAGCAGCAATCTTTGCGGCTTTTTCGGCCTCGACGTCGACGACCGGTTCGTCGGTGTTCGGGGTGGGCTTGTCGTCGCTCATCGGCGTCCCCTCATGAAGCCCGCTGGCGGGCGATGGTCTGTCGGTCAATCTTGCGCTGGAGCTGCATCAGGCCGTAGAGCAGTGCTTCAGGCCGAGGCGGGCAACCAGGAATATAGACATCGACCGGGATGATACGATCGACGCCCTGAGTCACTGCATAGGTCTTGTAGGGTCCACCACACATCGCGCAGGAACCCATCGCCAAAACATATTTCGGTTCGGCCATCTGTGCGTAGAGACGCTTGACGATCGGTGCCATCTTCTCGGTCACCGTGCCCGCAACAATCATCATGTCCGCCTGACGCGGAGACCCTCGGAAGACCTCGGCGCCGAATCGGGCCATGTCATACCGCGGATCCAACGTCGCCATCATCTCAATCGCACAGCAGGCGAGCCCGAACTGCATCGGCCATAGCGAAGAACGCCGTGCCCAGTTGAACACCAGATCATAGGATGTCGTCAGGATATTCTTTTCAAAACGATCTTCGATCAGGCCCATTCGAGCGCTCCCCTCCGCCAGGCATAGATATATCCGACCAGTAGAATGGCCAGGAAGACCACCATTTCGATAAAACCGAACAGGGCCAACCGTTCAAAGGACACAGCCCACGGAAAGAGAAAAATCGTCTCAACGTCGAAGATGACGAAGAGGACCGCAATCAGGTAGTAGCGAATGGAGAACCGGGTATCGAAGGCCGTCGTCGACGTCTTGACGCCGCACTCGTAGGGTTCAGCCTTGACCGGATCCGGCGCCCCCGCCCGTACGACCTTCGCCATCAACAGGGCGATGATCGGAAACGAGATCGCTACCAGGGTGTAGACCAAAATTGGGACGTAGTGTTCCACAACGCTCCTCCTCCAAGACCGGCACATTCTATAAGGCCGGCTCAACTTGTCAATCTATTCACAAGCTGAAATTGATTCTCGAATCGGTCCGGGACGCGGTAAGATGAGATTGGCGCACGCCGTTACAGAGAATTTGACGGGCGTGGTTGGAGCCGGGGAGGGTCGTATGAGCGAAATCCGAATAGTGTCCTTTTCACAGAAAGAAGAGCCGGTTGACGATTTTTTCACTGTGCCCCAGCGCATCGAAGGGTTGACCGACGGTCAGGCCAAGGCCGAGCAGGCGGGCACACGGGCCCTCCTCGTGCCGACCAACACCTATTTCCGCACCGGTGACAGCAGGGCCTTCGTGGCGTATCGTGACGACAGGCCGGTCGGGCGCCTGTGTGCCTTTCATAATAAAGAGACGGTCGATCTACTTGGCCCCATCGGCCTGGTCGGTCTTTTCACCTGCGAGGACGACAGAACTGCAGCCCGCACCCTGGTCGATGCCGCGGCAGACTGGTGCAAGGCACTCGGGCTCAAGAGCCTCAGGGGACCGATGGCCGGCGACATCTGGCATCGTTGGCGTTTCATGACCGACGGCTTCGACACACCGCCGTTCCCCGGCGAGCCACGCCAACCGAAGTACTACCCTGAGCTGTTCATTGCCTGCGGTTTCAATCGCGTACGGACCTTTTCGACCAAGCGCATCACCGATATCGAGGCGCAGATGGCCCGATTGAAGACCTCGCGTGATCTCAATCGGAAACGCGGCTACACCTTCCGTAACTTCGACACCTCAAACTGGCAGGAGGACATTGAGAGTCTCCACGAGTTGTGCCAACACTCCTTCGCTTCCAACTGGGGCGTAACGCCAATCGCCTTCGAGGAATTTTCAGACATTTACAACCGCTGGCTGACCCGCGTCGGCGCCGGCCAGATTTTGCTGGCATTGGACCCTGAAAAGAAGGTCGTCGGCCTGGGTCTCGCCGTCGCAGCTCCGTCAGACACCCTCAACATCCGGACCCTGGCGGTCCTCCCGGGACAACACGGTTACGGCCTGGGACGGGCAATCGTGGCAGAGCTTTACCAACGGGCACTCGATGCCGGGCAGACAGTCGTCCAGCACTGCCTGATGGGCCCGGACGCCCCACCCCAACGCTGGGACGGAGGCCAGGCCCAGGTCACTCGAGAGTACGCGATGTTTGAGAGAGGAATTGAGTAAGCGAGGAGCGCGTACCGGATTGGCCCCTGGGATTCGCG
>JAOZPW010000085.1:9002-13456 GCA_029932545.1 Thermoanaerobaculales bacterium
ATTCGCGCTTCGCGCGGTTGATCTACTGGGACCCATTCTCGGAAAAGACGAGGGTCAAGGGTTAGGTTCTCCAGCCAAAGCGAGTCCCAGAACAGCATTGACCGCGCCTGACAGCGCAATGACGACTCCGGCAGGGCCGTCGAGGAAGCCGCGCTTGATGACCAGCGAGTAGACGAAGGCCCACGCGGCCCGGGTCGACAAATTGAGCGCACCCGGAATCTCCCGTCCTGTCCGCACATACTCCGCCGCCTTGAGACGGTGGTAGTCGCCCCTGAAGACCGCCGCCAAATCGTCAAAGCTGTGGTGCGCCATTGCTCCCGGAAGCGTGATGACCGGGCCGGTCGGTATGACCGACTCATGCACCGGCGCCGGACTGAAAGTGTGGCGCCGTCGGTTGAATAGTCGAACAACCGGGTCCGGGACCCAGTGGCCATGACGAATCTCCCGCCTTCCAACGAACGGTCGGCGGCGGATTCTCCAGCACTTCTGAGAATCCTCAGTCTGCCAGTCGATAGCCGCGATGGCTTCAACGGTCTCGTCATCCAGTACCTCGTCCGCATCGATCGACAAGACCCATTCGTGGCGGGCCAGTTCGACAACCCGGCGTTTCTGGGGCCCATAGCCGTCGAATGAGGACTCGTGCCACACCGCCCCAAAAACCCCGGCAATCTCCCGCGTGCGATCGGTTGACCCCGAATCGAGGATCATGACCTCGTCGAAGCCGGCCAGAGGCCGAAGAACGGCCTCCAACCAGCGTTCGGCATTCAGGGTTATCAGAACTGCCGAGACGGGGATGGTCATTATTTCTCGTTTCACAACCCCGTTATACCCGGTCCAGCCGGCGGCATCGACCTGCAAATGCGGTAACCGTGTCCTACGGCTCAAGCACCGGCGGGATGAACACCGGATCTCCCGAACGGTTGTCAACCACCGAGGCATAGGTAAAAAATGCCGCCCCGCCCGTCTGCGTCGTCACGACGACATAGGCGTTGTCGAGATCCTCGTCCGTCATACCCTTGAAGACATTGTTGAACTGGTGGTACTGCCACGGCAAAAGCTCAAACGACAAATTGCCAAGGTAGGTGGTATCACCGTCCAGAAGCACAACATTCATCGTCAGGGTATTCCCAGTTATGTTTACGAATCCCAGATTGGTCCTGAATCCGTATTTCGGCCTGGTCGAATGGGCCAGCTGCACAAGCCGGGCAGCCCTGCCCCAAACCAGGGCCTCCGACTCGAATACGGCCGGAATGTACTGCCCATAGGTCGCATCGCCCGGGTCGTTGAACGTCCGGCTTGTCACGGCAAGCGACCCCTCCGATGCCTCGATTCGCAGGGCGCCGGCACCCTCACCCTGAAACAGACTGGCCAATGCATCCTCAACGCGCCGGCAGGGGGCGCCGGTCAATGGCAGGTCAACCTCAAGGGGTGTTCCGCCCTCGGATCCCAGCCATTGCATGGAGAGCTCCTCCAGATTCTTGGCAGGGTCGAAGATCTCCAGATCCGTCCGCCAGGCCGTATTATTGGCGCCCTGCACATGCGCAGCGGCGACAATCCACAAGGGCTCGGACGACTCCCGGGTCGGCGCCACGAAAACTGGGTCGCCGGAGCGGTTGTCGACCACTGACGCGTAGGCAAACCAGTGAGCATCGGCAGTGTCGCACCCGATGATGGCATAGCCGTCCGCAGTCTGTGGGAAGCCAACCATGGAGAATACGCCGTTGATCTGTGCATGGGACCATGGCGGCACATGGAAGTGGCTGGTGTCCAGATACTGCCCGGATGCCTCATAGATCTCGACGGAAATATCAATTGCAACCGCACTGGCGTTGGCAACCCCCAGATTCGTCCTAAAAGCATCACCCTCCGAAAGCTGAATCAGGGTCGCCCTCTGCCCCGACATCAAGGCCCGATTGACATTGAAACCGGGAATGAACTGCCCATAGGTCCCTTCGGGCGAGGTATTGTAGGTTCTCGAGGAGACCACGAGCGATTGGTCCGACCCGATGAGGATCGCACCGGAAGCCGAGTGGAAACCGAAGGTCTCAAGGACGATGTCCGTAAGCAGAACGGACTCGTCGCCGGGCACGGCAATTTCCACCGCCCGACTCTGGACTCCATCGATCCCGCTCTTCAAGAAGAAGACGTCTGCGGTCACATTATCGTCCCTGAGGTTATGCAGAACGACATCGGTCACCCAGCTGGTTCCTTGTGCGCCTCCGGCATGGGCAGCCGCAGGAATGACCGCCGTCGCAGCGAAGGGATAGTCGACCGGGGGCAACTCACCCTCGGCCGGTTGAATGATCAACGTCCGTGAGGCAGTCGAGGCGCCATTGGAATTCGAGACCTCGAGCCGCACCTCGAACCCGCCGGCCGAGGCGAAGACGTGGGTGGGATTCTGCTCGGAACTGGTGCTCCCATCGTCAGGAAAAGACCACGCCCAGCTGGTTGGATCTCCCGTCGAGAGGTCCTGAAAGGAGACCGTATCGCCCGCCCGTGGATGCTCCGGAGTGGAGGAAAAATCCGCAATGGGGGGATTTCCGGCCTGCCCACAGGCACTGACATCGAAGACGGCAATTCCCGCTGGGCCGTCGGCAAGGACAAATCGCTCCCCTACAAAACCGCCAAACCAGGTTTCGCCCGGGGTTGGCGTCGTACCCAGAACGACCGGGTTGGCCGGATCGCCCAGGTCAATGACGCTCAGGCCCTTAACACCGTTGGTGACGAAGGCCAGGGTGCCGCTGATCACAGCCTGCCGAGCCATGTTGGGAACATCGACGCTCCCAACCTGAACGGGATTTGCGGGATTGGAGACATCGACGACGAAAAGGCCGGAGTAGTAGCCGGATACGACGACGTAGCTGCCCATCGGTGTCGTGTCAATCGCGACCGCGCCAAGGTCGAGTGTCGAAAGGATCTGCGGATTCGAGGGGTTCGAGAGATCGACGGTCAGCAGCCCCGCACTCCCCGCCGCGACGAAGGCGGTCGTGCCCACAATGCTGACTCCATTCGCCGTTCCGGGCGTATCCAGGTTCGCGAGGATTGAGGGAGCTTCCGGATGGGTGATGTCGATGATCTGCAGCCCCGCCGATTGGGCGGCCACCAGGGCAACACTGCCCATTAGAACGATATCCTGCGGATGACCCGGAATTGCCAGGGTCGTCACCAGAAGCAGATTCTCGGGATCCGCCACGTCGACGACCGCGAGGCCCTCGTACTCCATCGCGACATAGACCCGGTTGGAGGCCAGGGCCATCCGACGGGGATACCCCGGGAGGGCCAAAGAACCGACTTCGACCGGACTGGGATCGGCGTCGAGATCGAACACCCGAAGACTCAACCCCATCCAGTCGGCAACCATGGCGTAATCACCAAGCGCCACCACCGATCGCGTTTCGCCTGCACCGCCATACCATCCAACCTCCTGCGGATGGGAGGGGTCGGCCCCGTCGAATCGGGCGACACCCTGGGAGTAGGCGGCAAACCACACGTTCGAGCCATCGGCAACCACATCGACCGGGACGCCCCGGCTGGGCCGGTTGGTCCCCAGGATGACCGGTGCCGCCGGATCCGACACATCGACGGCGAAGATGCCCGTGTAGTCCGCCGCCACCCAGGCGATCGTTCCGACGACCGATACCGCACCGGCAGACCCGGACAACTCGAGAGATCCCAAAACCACAGGGCTTGCGGGATTCGAAACATCGACGATCACCAACCCCAGGTCATGATCCGCGACATAAATCTTTGATCCGTCGACGGTCATTCGGTTGACCTCGCCTCCCGTGGAGAGCAGTGCCACCTCGACCGGATTGGCGGGATCGGAGAGATCAAGCATCCGAATACCAGTTGTTCCCTCTGCGATCGCCGCATACTGACCCAACAGAACGACATCCTGGGCCATGCCTTCGACCTCAAACACGGTCAAACGTTGCGGATCATTCGGAGACGAGACGTCAAAGATCCGGACGTCGTTGCGGTAGTCCGTTACCACTGCAATGTCACCGTTGGAGGCGACGCCGTTGGCACGCACGGGATCGTCGGTGTGAGCCAGGGCCTGCATCAGGGACAGGTCGGAAATATCGACGATGACCAGTCCTCTCTGGTCCGCGGCGACGAAGGCGTGGTTTCCAAAAATGGAGATCTCGAAGATCACGCCACCGAGGTCGATCCGGCCCAGCTCGGCATCGGTCGAAGCCGACACGGCGATCAGCACCGTGCCTGAACCGTAGAAAACAGTCCCTCCCGACTCGACTACAACCCAACTGAGACCCAAGCCCCAACGTGAATCAACCTGGGCACAACTGTCATCGGCCTGGACCACGTTTGGAGCCACCAACAGAACCATCACCACCGAGAACACAATCAATCGAAAACCGCGCATGACAACCTCCTCGGTTACTCTCTCGTTCCCGACCCGGAGAGCCCGGACCGGCCTCTCTCCACCCAACGCA
>JAOZPW010000352.1 GCA_029932545.1 Thermoanaerobaculales bacterium
GCGGAAGACGCGGTGAGATGCGGTGTTTTCGCAGGATGAGCGAATGAGGCATAGTCTGCACTATGTAGGGACATCGCGCATCGCCCAGAGGGCGATCACGGCAAAGCCGTGGAGGTCGCGAAGCGGCCAGCGTGGGCTGGATTGAGCGAATTCCAGCAAACGCCGCAGATCGCTGCGTATTTCGTGCCGGAGTAGATCACTGGTGAGAAGTACGGGCTAACCCCTCACTGCTTCCGGGCGGGTTAGAATCGGATGGTGTTGAGGATCGCTTTTCGGGAACATGGGGATACCGGTCGGAAAGACCGGTCGCTGAGGCTGGATTTTGCTGTCGCGGGGGTCATACTGATGCCCTTTGTGACCATCGCCCTGGACTTTCGATCGTCGCTGGTCGTCCAGGCACTCGGCATCCTGGTGATCGTCGTGGCAACGTTGCCGGCTCTGACGACTGTCGAAGGCCGGCGCCGAGTTTTGGCGTCGCCCGGTCCAGTCCTTTTCGGTGTTGCGGCGGTTGCTGCAGTGACATTCGGAGGCGCGGCGGTGGGCCTGATTCGTGGTCACGCCCCGGGCCAGGTTGCGGGCCAGGCGTTTTCGATGGGCCTGTTGCCGTTGGCCGCCGTCGGTGGTTTGGCTATGTGGAAGGGGTCGATGGAGAAGCGTTGGAGGATCGGGCTCCTGGCGGCGATGACTGTGGGTTGCTGGATTCAATTGTTGTGGGGCGTCGTGAGAATTACGGTTCATGGAGAGCCTTCACGGCTGTTTCTGCCCAATGCGGTTTCGGTGATCGGTCCGGCACTTTTGGGACTGTGTTTTTCTCTGGTTTCTCTGCGTGATCCCCACCGCTGGATGCGGCGACTGGCATGGCTGGCGACGGTCTCGATTCTGCTGGTGATCCTCGGTTCGAGTCTTCGTAGTCTGTGGATTCTTACGCCGGCCACCGTTATCGGTCTGGTGGTCGTCTGGAGGGGGTTGCGCAGTCGGGAAACACTGATTGCCGTCGTCTCGATCACCTTGCTGGGAGCGGGGATCATGGGGGCGGGGTGGCAACTGGAGAAATGGATCGGCAGGGACATGCCGGATGTCCTCCAGCGAACGCCATGTTCGCTGTTTCCCGACGCCGGGGATTGTCTGACCGACAGGCTCACATATTCTCCTGACGGCGCTCTCCGTCCCCGCTTCGATGCCCCCGTGGGTCTGCCCGATGGTGATGCGTGGCGCGTCGTGGTTCGGGGTCGCGGGGAGGGCCAGGGGGCGATGATTGTCATCCTGCTCTTTGTTGACAATTCAGGGAGCGAGGTTGGGAGAATTCCGGTGCCGATCCGGGCTGGGGAGGAGAGTGGCCGTGGGATTGCTGTCGGAACGGTACCCCCAGGTTGGGCCGATGCGCGTGTGCGACTCTCCAGGTGGGAGGGATCGACGGGACACTGGCGTCTCGAAGGCGTTGAATGTGCTGTTTTGGAGTCTCCAACAATGGCCCGTTTGGCCGGCAAGGCTCTGGCTGTCAAAGAGCGATTCTTTGGCCTTGTACGGGTAGCGAAGACGGGTCGGGTCGATGGGGATGCAACCCTGGGCTTTCGCTGGTATGAGAGCACGAAGATAGTCGAGGCACTGGTTGGAGGTTCTTGGGTCGACCGTCTGTTCGGTCGGGGCCTGGGCGCGACCATTCGGTTGGACATCGACGGATTCGACAATCGGGGACACTGGATCCACTACGATGACGTCAACTACATCCACAACTGGTACCTGTTCCTGCTCTTCAAACTGGGTATCGTCGGGTCGATTTTAGTCCTGGGCGCATTGGTAGGTTGGATCGCTTGGATCGTCAGGAGTTTCGGTCGTGCCGCCGACTCCAAGGACCGGGCCTTTCTGGTGGCGGCGGCCGCTGCATGGATCGTCTATGCCGTGTGGAGTCTGACAAGTCCCGAGATCCTCGATTTTCGAATGGCGCCGCTGTGGGGTTGGCTATTGGCGGTGACGAGCGGGGGCCTGAATAACCCAGGCGATCCCAAGATTCGAAGGCAAAGCAGCGATGGGGAAAGATAGCCATAAAAAGGCACCAAACTGGTCAGTACTCCTTGGGAATGACGGTAACCATTCAGTGGTTGTGGGACAAGAGTGGGCATGAAGTATCAAAAAATCTTTGTAGCAGTTCTGTCTGTGATCGCAGCCGCCGGACTCCTGATCGCAGGGGTGGTTGGAGGATCAGATGTATCGTATTCGGAGGATTATCCCATGAGTGACGCCACAAGGCCGACCGAGGAGCAACTCAAGGCTGAGTTGACCGAGTTGCAGTACGAGGTCACCCGGTGTTCGGGGACCGAACCTCCATTCGCCAACGAGTACTGGAACCACAAGGCCCCGGGCATCTACGTCGATGTGGTATCCGGGGAGCCGTTATTTTCGAGTCTGGACAAATTCGACTCCGGTTCGGGATGGCCTAGTTTCACAAAACCGCTGCTCCAGGGGACCGTCGTCGATATTGAGGATCGCAGTCACGGCATTGTGCGTACGGAGGTTCGTTCGAAAGGGGCCGATTCCCATCTGGGACATGTCTTTAACGACGGTCCAGGCCCAGGTGGATTGCGGTACTGCATCAACTCGGCGTCACTTCGCTTTGTTGCCGCCGAAAATCTCGAGCGCGAGGGTTTCGGTCAATTTGTGCCGGCCTTTGTCGAGGCGGGTGCCATCGAGGTGACGGACGACGACAGCGTCGAGGTTGACAAAGAACCGGAAGCCTCCGGTACCGAGGAGGCCATCCTCGCCGCAGGGTGTTTTTGGGGTGTCGAGCACCTCTTCCTCGACCTCGATGGTGTGCTCTCGACCGAGGTCGGTTATATTGGGGGTCACACCAAGAACCCAACCTATCGTGATGTAACGACGGGCAGGTCCGGACATGCCGAGTCCGTGAGGTTGGTTTTCAACCCCTCCAAGGTCTCCTATTCAGAAATTCTGAACTACTTTTTCAGGCTTCACGACCCGACAACCCGCAACCGGCAACATAACGACATCGGCAGCCAATACCGTTCAGCGATTTTCTATCTCTCAGAGGCTCAGAGGGAGGCTGCCGAGAAGGTCAGGGCCGAGGTCGACCGGAGTGACGTTTTCATAAACCCGATAGTGACCGAGATCGTCGAAGCCGGCCCCTTCTGGTCGGCCGAGGAGTACCACCAGGAGTACCTGGAGAAGAACCCGGGCGGGTATATGTGTCATGTGTTGAGGGATTGATCTCAGCCCCTTGGTCCGGATTCGTCTCTCCCGAGCCCGAGCCCGAGCCCGTTCCCGTTCTCGACACCGCCAACTATGGCCCGTCCCGGCCACAGCTGAATTTTCCGACATACTCGTCATACCACTTGCGTGGCGTGATGATGTGTTTTTTTTCGTCCTCGCCCAAGATTTCGACACCGAGGGAGAGGATGCCGTACTTGATGTAGATGGCGCCCGAGTTGTCGCCCTTTCGCAGACAGAGATTGCCAAGCATTTCAGCGCGGCCGCCTTCGGCGAAAAGGTCGCTGATGTGCGTACCGCTATTTCCGACAGTAAGGTGGGCGCCGCCTTCGAGGTCGTGAATCGC
>JAOZPW010000086.1:0-5529 GCA_029932545.1 Thermoanaerobaculales bacterium
AGTTTTCCCGCCGAAGGGCCAACCGCAGGGACTGGACCAGGTCGGCGTCGTCCTCGATCAGTAGCAGTCGTTCCTGAGTCATGAATCAACCCTCCAAAGGTTGGTGGCGAATCGGCGTACCTTCCTCAAGATAGACGATCTCCTCGGCGATGTTGGTCGCCTGGTCACCGATGCGTTCGGCATAGCGGGCGACGAAGATCAGCGCGATGGCTCGGGAAATCGTTTGCGGGTCGTCGATCATGAAGGTGATCAGCTCGCGGAGCAGTTGCACGTACAGGGCATCAACCTCGTCATCTCTGCCGATGATTTCCCGAGCCTTTGCCGAGTCGCGCTGCACATAAGCTGAGATCGCATCCGAAACCATCGCGCGGGAGAGATTGAGCATGCGAGGCAGATCGATCAGGGGTTTGACGGTCTCTTTGTCGTTGAGATAGAGCACACGCTCGGCGATGTTGGTGGCATGGTCGGCGATCCGTTCCAACTCGGGGCCGAGTTTGATGGCGACGATGACAAATCGGAGATCCGTGGCCGCCGGCTGATGCTTGACGATGAATTCGGCTGCCAGCCGATCGATCTCGACCTCCAGCTGGTCGATGACGTCATCACCGTCGATCACCTTCTGTGCCAGGACTGAATCCCGTTCGATCAGGGCCTTGCCGGCATCGGAAAGTGCCCGCTCGACCAGGCCGGCCATCGTCAGAATCAACTCCTTGATCTGTTCCAGTTCGTCTTCAAACAGTCGCTGCATGATTATGTCCTTTGAAAGCTGAGAACTCAGGCGCATTCAAAATCCAAGGGCAAAGCCACGAAGAGGGGAAAATAGCCACAAAAAGGCGCAAAAAGGCACGAAGAGAAATACATTTAAGGCAAAGCGGTTGGTCATATTTCTTTATAAAGAAATAGGTTAACTTCTTTTCGTTTCCTTTTTTGTGCATTTTTGTGCATTTTTGTGGCTGCTCCTCTTGTAGCTTCTTGCAAGAGGCTAAGCTGACAGCTGACAGCTGATAGCTGAGAGCTCCCCTCATCCGAACCTCCCGGTGATGTAGTCCTCGGTCACGGAGTTGATCGGGTTGGTAAACATGGTCGTCGTGTCGCCGAACTCGATGACCTCTCCCAGCATGAAGAAGGCCGTCACATCGGCAATCCGGGCTGCCTGTTGCAAGTTGTGAGTCACAATGACAATGGTATAGCGCTCCTTGAGATGCGCCAGTGTTTCTTCAATCTTCGCGGTCGAAATTGGGTCGAGGGCGGATGCGGGCTCGTCGAGCAGGATGATCTGCGGTTCGTTGGCCAGGGTCCGGGCGATGCAGAGCCGTTGCTGTTGTCCGCCCGACAGCCCGAGGGCGGAGTCGGACAGGCGATCCTTGACCTCAGTCCAGAGATCGGCCTGGAGCAGGGCCCTTTCGGTGATCTCTTCCAACTGTGCCTTGTTCTTGATCCCTGCCATTCGGGGTCCGTAGGTGATGTTGTCGGCAATCGTCATCGGGAAGGGGTTGCTCTTCTGGAAGACCATACCGACCCGGGTGCGGAGTTTTTCCAGATCGACATCACGAGCGTTGACGTCGTGGCCTTCCACGAGCACTTTGCCCTCGAGACGAACACCCTCGATCGAGTCGTTCATGCGGTTGAAACACCGTAGATATGTACTCTTTCCGCACCCGGAAGGACCGATCAGGGCGGTGACTTTCCGATCCGGCATCGTCAGACTGATCTTCTTCAAGGCCTGGGTCTCGCCGTAATAAAAATCCAGGTCCTCGGAAGCAAGAACGGTCGGTGAGGTTGGGTCTGTTGAATTGGCCATTTAGACTCCAACTGCTTCGAAAGGCGAGGGGGCGCCGAATCGAAACTGGAAACTGGAAACTGGAAACTGGAAGCGGCAATATTCATAAGGGCCCGTTGCGGGCCGGGATACCGACGCTCCAAAACGCAGTCCCAGCATTTCATTCGGCTTCTCGTTTTGTGCCTCTTTGTGCCTTTTTGTGGCTATTTCATGAACCTTGCAAGGGTCAACGCCTTTGTCAGCACCGCTGGAAAGGCCGAGTTGAGTTTCTAGCCCAGGCCACCCGCTTCGCGGGTCCGTATTTTCGGCTCGGCAGGCCTTCGGCCTGGCGCCGGTTCCTAGTTTCCAGTTTCCAGTTTCCAACACGGTCTCCTCCTGGTTCCGACGGTTCTGGCTGTTCATACCTCACCTCCACGGTAGGCCTTCTGCAACCGCCGCCGAATGACGATGGCGCCCAGGTTCAGACCGGCAACGAGGGCCAGCAGCACCAGGGTCGTAGCAAAGGCCATCGGTTTGGCTGCCTCGACGTTCGGGGACTGCATGCTGACGTCGTAGATGTGAAACCCCAGGTGCATGAATTTCCGGTCGAGATGGAGGAAAGGGGCCGAGCCGTCCAGGGGAAGACTGGGTGCCAGTTTGACGGCGCCGGTCAGCATCAGAGGGGCAACCTCACCGGCCGCCCGCCCGATCGCCAAAATGACGCCGGTCAGGATGCCTGGCATGGCGGCGGGAAGAATGATCGTGCGAAGTGTTTGCCACTGGGTGCTGCCGAGAGCCCGGGAACCGTCCCTCCAGTCACGTGGAACTGCCAATAGGCCCTCGCGGGACGCGACGACGACGACGGGAAGGGTCAGGAGGGCCAGAGTCAGGGAGGCCCAAAAAATACCGCCGGTTCCAAAGGTCGGAGTCGGCAGACGATCGGCATAGAGCCACCGGTCGAGCGTGCCCCCGACCCCGTAGATGAAAAACCCCAGACCGAACATGCCGAATACGATTGAAGGAACTCCGGCCAGATTATGGACCGCCTGCGTGGCCAGATTGAGAAGCCACCCCTTGCGAGCATATTCCGTCATGTAGACGGCGGTGACGACACCCAGGGGAACGACTGCGAGGGTCATCAACAGGACCAGCAAAATCGTGCCGAAAAGTGCCGGGTAGATGCCGCCTTCGGTGTTGGCTTCCCTGGGTTCGGCGACCAGAAATTGAACGCCACGCTTCAGGGTCTCCCAGACCTGGCCGGCGAAGGATAGATCATTTGGGAAACTGACATTGATCACATCGGCCAACGCCACGGTGACGTCACCTCTGCCCGTGTCAATAACCAACAGCCCTCTTCTGAGCTCGGCGTCGATGTCTGCGACTGCCCGGTCCGTTCCCTCCATCTTCGGGAGAAGTCGGGCCTCGACTTTCTGCCTCCGGAGTTCGAGCGTGACGATCTCTTGCTGAGTTCCGCGAGACCGGGCGTTTGCCGACCGCTCCCTGAGCGCGAGCTTCTCCTCGATTTGTGTCAGGGGCCGCCGAATTGTCTCGCGTTCTTCGAGTAACTTTCTTCGTTGCCGGCGAAGGTTCTGACCATTCTGGAGCATTGCCTGAAGGGCACGGGTGTCGGATGGGTCGATCAATCGACCTGAAGTGTCGTTGATTGTGGTCAGATGGCCGAAGACATCCCCGTACTCGGAGCGCTCGACCCTCACGACCTCGGGATGGGAATGGAGGCTGGAGATATCGTTGTCGTCAATCCAGCGGAAATCCCGGCCGTCGATATCGCGCGAGCCGATTTTGAACTTTGTCCTCTCACCCATTCCGGAGGGCAACACTTCGCTTTGAACGGCCGGTCCGATGACCCTGCTGCCGTCGATCAGGTTGACTTCAATGATCTCAGCCGGCCAGAACCAGCCGAACGCATTGACCGCAACGATGCCGATCAGAACCGCCAGCATCGTCAGGATGACGCCGGTTGCCAGAGCCGAGGCCCAGATGCCGGGTGAGGGTGACGGCGCGCCATGAATTTTAGACACAGGTCCTCCGAGAGCCCAGAGTCCCTGTTTTCTCGGCCTTCGCCAATCTTATCGGTGCCGCTGTTCGGCTGAGAGCTGAGAGCTGACAGCTGACAGCGAGCCGGCCGACCTGGCGGGACGGTTGGTGGTTCCTGAACGTTCGGCCGGCTTTACTGTGCGCCATATTTCCTCCGCATGATCCGACCGACCTGGTCGGCGAGGGTCGTCAGCACCAGGGTGAAGCCGAAGAGCAGAAACCCCGTCAGGAAGAGCACCCGGAAGAGTGTGGCTCCAACAGGCGCCTCGGGAATCTCGACGGCAATGGCTGCAGACATCGTTCGCATTCCGTTGAAAGGAGAAAGATCGAGAAGGGGTGTGTTGCCGGCCGCCATCAGGACAATCATTGTCTCGCCGACCGCCCTGCCGAGACCGAGGACAATAGCGGAGAAAACGCCGGCGGCGGCTGCAGGAGCGACGAGGCTCCTCGCAGTCTGCCACCGAGTGGCGCCCAGCGCCCGAGAGGCGTTGACCAGGGACCGGGGGACGGCTGAGAAGGCGTCCTCGGCAAGGGTGAAAATCACCGGGATGACGGCAAATCCCAGGGCGATGCCGACGACCAGGGAGTTGCGTTGGTCGTAGCGGAATCCCGCCGTCGTGAAGAGCCACCTGGTGAAATCGCCACCGAAGAGAGTGTTCTCCAGAGGCTGGATCACAAGCGCAACCAGACTCAGGACCACAGTGGCGCCGAAGAGGGGCACCAGCAACTCCGCCGCACCGCCGAGACGTTGCCTGAGTGCAGTGGGGAGTATTTTCCAGAGGCCCAGGGATAGAACGACGGCAATCGGCATGGATATCATTCCGGCAATGGCCGCGAGAAGGGCCTGTTCCAGCCGGGGCGCCAGCCACAGGGCGGCGAGGAATCCAACGACGACCGAAGGCACGGCGGCCATCAACTCAACGATCGGCTTGACCACCGAGCGGAACCATGCCGGCCCGAGCTGGGAGACATAAAGAGCCGCCAGCAGGGCCAGGGGAATCGAGATGATCATCGCGTAGAACGTTGCCTTGAGCGTACCGAAGATCAAGGGCACAACACTGAGTTTGGGTTCGAAAGCGTCGGATCCGCCGGTTGATTGCCAGACCAGGCGGGGGCGGGCATAGCCCTCGTACCAGACCGGCATGAAGAGCGTTTTCAAGCTGGTTTCTGGGTGGGGGTTGTCGATGGCGGCACGAATGACCTGGGGACCCGAGGCAGCGACCAGGCCGTTGGCTTTCGGCGCCATCGTCAGGGCTGTGATCGGTCCATCGGCGAAGGACTCGTAAATCAGGCGACGCCCCGAGGTGGCGTGGAACAGCGCGATGTGTCCGGTGTCGGTCGCGACGAGGAACCCACGTTTTCGGGGCGAGGGTGCGATGGCGGTGGGTGTACCTTCGAGGCGGGGAAGAGTTCTGACGGCGGTCATGACCGCGGGAGCGCTCTTGAGCTGTGCGCTGGGAACCGCCGCCAGCCGGCTGCCGATTTCGTCGTCCGGGAGGACCGCAGTTTTTCCCGGGTCGATCGTAAAGCCGGTGATTCTGAGTGTCTTCGACCCCGTGTTGGTCACCGAAATGTGGGGTACGGAAAAACCGACCGTGACGCTGCCGTCGGCGCCTGCCGCCACCAGGGTACCGCCACCGATCAGGAATCGGACCCTTGAGACCGCTTCCGGGAAGCCGTCGGTGGACCTTTCGGTCCATTGATCCGGTCGGTCT
>JAOZPW010000086.1:5539-9805 GCA_029932545.1 Thermoanaerobaculales bacterium
CTGGTGAACGTCCTGAGACCTCGGCGTGCCTCGACAACCGCGATGGCGCCAAGTTCCATGGCCACGGCGCCTGTCGTGATGGGGTTGCACAGCCCAAGGGTCCGTGGTTCCCAGATCTCGTCTTCTCCGTCCCAATAGAAGAGAACCGGAGCTTGCGATGGTGACCAGGCCAGTACCATCAGGTTGCCGTCCGAATCGGAGTTGGCCGTGGCGCCGTTCCACGGGGTTTGAGGGTCGAGTTGAAGGATGTCGGCCGAGGCGTGCCACCGGGCAGTGGTGTGGCGTTGGCCGTCTTCCCAATGATCCCTCATGCGGACCTTCCCGACGGCGACCCGGCCCTGATCCTCGAGAATGGTGATCAGGTCATGGATCTCGATATCGGTCGTCCTCAAGGAGACTGTCTCATCGAAGGGCTTCAACGGTTTACGACTGGGGAAACTCTCAAAAGAAATTACTCCGTCGGCCCCGAGGGTCCACGGACCTTCCTGTCGTGGATCGGTCCCGACCAGAAGTGGCGGGTCCTGGGCTTTAACGTCGTCAAGCCTGTGGGCCGAAGCACCGCCGAGCAAGGGCAGGGCTTCCATTCCGATATTGGCGATAATCGCCACAACGGCAAGGATGACCATGACACCGCCGCCGCGGATCAGTGCGGCGGCGATGCGGTCTTTGACCTTCTCGTCGAAAAAAGCTGTCACGATGAACCCAACGCGCCGGAGCCGGAACCAAGGGGCGCTTGCCCGGCTCGCAGGCCAGCTGTTAGCTGTTGGCTGTTAGCAGTTAGCTTCGGACGAGGATGGCCCTGCTCAGGATCCGGTTGACCCCGTTCGCGTGAACGTCGATTGGTTTTCTCAAAAGAACGCATGTACTTGCTCCTGCTAATAGCTAATGGCTAACGGCTAACAGCTTGACGACATCTGGCGTGGAGTTTTGTGGGTAAGAGACTACCGGCCCAGCTTGGCCAGTTGGCTCGCTGCGGTTTCTGCATCGAGCGGGTCGAACCCTGCCTTGATGATGATCTCCTGGCCTTCGGCGGACAGCATGAACCGCAGATATTCGGCGGTCAGGGTGTCCAATTTTCCGTCGGGCTTCTTATTGATATAGACGAAGAGGAAACGGGCCAGGGGATAGGAGCCGTCGGCCGCGGTCTCGGACGAGGCCGGTACGGCGGGTTGCCCGGTGGATCGGGCCAGCGGCACGGCGCGAACGCCCGAGGTCGCATATCCGATGCCGGAGTAGCCGATGCCGTAGGCGTCATTCTCGATGCCCTGGACCACCGACGCCGACCCCGGCTGCTCTTTCACCGAGTCCTTGTAGTCACCCTTGCACAGGGCATGTTTCTTGAAGTAGCCATAGGTGCCGGAGGCAGCGTTGCGACCGTAGAGGGAAATAGGAGCGCCGGCATGGTTGCCCCCAAGTCCAAGCACACCCCAGGTGCTGATGTCGGCCGAGGCGCCGCAACGCCGGGTCTTTGAAAAGACAGCATCCGCCTGCTCGAGCGTCAGACTCTCGATCGGGTTGTCCTTGTTGACGAAGACAGCCAACGTATCCAGGGCGACGCCGAAGCGGGTCGGTTCGTAGCCGAAACGGTCCTCGAAGGCATCGGTCTCGGTCGGCTTCATTTTTCGTGACATGTCTCCGAGTTGTACTGTGCCTTCGATCAGGGCCGGCGGAGCGGTGGAAGAGCCTTTGCCCTCGACCTGAATTTTGACCTGCGGGTAGATCTTGCGGAAGGCCTCGGCCATCAGGGTCTGGAGTTCCAGCATGGTGTCGGAACCGGCGGCGCTCAGCGTGCCGCGTACGCCCGTCGTCTTTTCGTAGTGGGGCAGGTTGGGGTCGATGGACGGCCCACCGGCAAGAACCGGCATGGCGGCCAAGGTCATAATCAGGATCGCAGCCAAGTGTTTCATGGTTTCTCCTTTGGGTTGTGGAGGAACGCCTCCCGCCTGTCGAATCAAGAATTAAAAATTAAAAATTGAGAATTGAGGAGCCTCTTGCAAAACTCATGAAATAGCCACAAAAAGGCACAAAAAGGCACGAAGAGAAACACAATTAAGGCAGAGTGGTTGGTCATATTTCTTTATAAAGAAATAGGTTAACTTCTTCTCATTCTCTTTTTTGTGCTTTTTCGTGCCTTTTTGTGGCTGCTCTTCTTGCGGCTTTTTGCAAGAGGCTCTGAGAATTGAGGATTTTTTCATCCTTCCTCCTTCCTTCTCAAAACTTAACGATGTAGTCCAACTGCCAACGGTTGATCGTTTTGTCCTCTTTGTAGACGGGCTTGGTGTTGTACCAGGTGAAATTGAAGTAGGACTTGGCGATGAAGCCCAGGCGAAGGTCGAAACGGTGGGCTTCGGCGTCCGAACCGCGGGCGGTGTCTGATTGGGTGAAGACGTAGAACAGCGCGTCGGGCTCCGAGTAGTAGTAGGTATAGCGCAGAGCCATTTGCCACTGTTTTTTGTAGTTGCCGACCTGAATCCGTCCGTAATAGCCGGTATCGTTGTCCGCACCAATGCCTTTGGCGCCCAGGTTCTTGTAGTAGAACAGTGTGAACTTGACGGGCCATCGTTTGTTGGATGTGTTTTTGTATTCGGCAAAGAGATTGAGGATCTCGAAGTCGCTGATCAGCTGTCCGTCGGCGTCGAGGAAATTTGTGATCTTGTTGCCTTTGAGGTTGCCGCTTGCCGTCAGATCGGCAATGTGCTGAGGATTCTTCCAAACGTCGAAGCCTGTGCCGATCTTGAGGCTGTCGCTTGTCCCCAGCCGAAAAGCGGAGCGGAGTTGGCCTCCGTAGAGATTGGCGTCCGAGCTGCTCTTCTGTTCTTCGATAAGAAAGCCGTAGGCGACCAGATCCAGGCTCTTGAAGGCGCCGTCGCCTGAGGCGAGACTGAAATTGGTCATCAGACCCTCGACCGTGACGTCGTCATCCCACTGGAAGTCCGAAACCGTCCACCATTTCTTGGCGTCGAACTTCCCTGCGATCAGGCCGAAGCGTTTGTTGGGACGGATCTGAAGATAACCTTCGGCCAGGTTGAATTCTTTGAATTGGAAGCCGCCGTCGAAGCTGGTGTTGTTGGAGACTGGATCCGACGGGTCGCCGTTTCTCATCTCCAGGCCGACCTTCATCCAATCGGTGACCGTCGCCTCAAATCCGGCCCGGAGTCGAATTCTGAAGCGGTCGCGGCGATCGTCGTCATAACTGCCGTCTTGAGAGAATCCTTCATAACGAAGCCGGATATCGCCCTTGGCATCGAAGCGGTCAATCCAGGCGGGGTAGCTCTTCTCAGCTGCCTGGGGAGGAGTTTCGGCGGCCGGAGGCGCCGGCGCTTCGGCCTTCTCGATGGCCTCGGATTCCGCCTGCAGGGAAACAGCTTCTTCCTGCGTGATCACCCCCTTTGCGACCAGCAGACGCAGCAACGGGTCCAGTTCGTCGGCGGCAGCATGAGTGCCCGTTCCGATGAGGATGGTGGTCGTTGAGATGATGACCAGGAAAAGAAATGCTCGTGCGGTTTTCATTCACCCTCCATGGGCCTTGTGTTCTCGATCGGCGGAGCTCCTTCTGATGCCCAGGCCATTTCAAAACGGCGATGTAAAGACCATGTGAAGGCCCGGTAAAATTCAACCTGGCGGGGCAGGAAATATATCCACGAAGGGAATTTTATTGGTGTGCCTCTTTTTGTGGCTATTTCATGATTTTTACAAGCGCCTGAGCTGGGAGCTGGGAGCTGAAAGCCAGGGCGAACACCTTGGAGGTTCTCCGAGGTTCGGTTATGGTGTGCCAGTCGTGTGAGTCACGGAGGGTGGGGGTCCATGAAAGAGCCTTTTTGGAGATCGCTGACCCAAAGCAGTCGCTGGAGGACGGTCCTTCTGCTGCTCGCCTTGGTGGGGCTGCTCTACGCCTTTCTCGTCAGCATTGGGCTCCTGGGCGCCAGCTTCAAGCTCTTTGGAAAGGGTTTTGCCGAGCAGTTGATCGAGACCTCGAGCAATCCGATCGTTGCCCTGTTTGGGGGCATCCTGGCCACGACGCTGCTCCAGTCATCATCAACGACGACCTCGATTGTCGTCGGCCTGGTGGCGGCTGGATCGCTACCGTTTACAAGTGCTGTCTACGTCATCATGGGCGCCAACATCGGGACCTCGGTGACCAATACCCTGGTCAGCCTGGGCCACATAACCCGTGGCGAGGAGTTCAAGCGGGCCTTTGCCGCATCGACCGTTCATGATTTTTTCAATGTGATGGCCGTAGCCATCCTGATGCCCCTGCAGTACTTC
>JAOZPW010000086.1:9905-13378 GCA_029932545.1 Thermoanaerobaculales bacterium
GAGGCCTTCGCTCAAGTTGGCGGCCTGCATTTTGCCAGCCCCATCAAGATCATCACCAAGCCGCTGATCGACCTTCTGATTGATCTCGCCGACAAGAGGCCGTGGCCTCTGGTCATTTTCTCACTGATCATGATGTTCCTGGCACTCAGGTATCTGGTCGTGGTGCTCAAGATTGTCATCATGGCCCGGGTCGAGGCCTTCTTTGACACCGTCATCTTCAAGAACGCCGGCAGGGCGATGCTCCTCGGAATCATGCTGACCGTATTGGTTCAATCATCGAGCATCACGACCTCGCTGGTCGTGCCCCTGGCCGGGGCCGGTATTCTGACGTTGACCCAGATCTTCCCCTACACCCTGGGCGCCAATATAGGCACGACGATCACGGCCATCCTGGCGGCGCTCTCACTGGGGGTTGAGGTGGCGGTTGCCGTGGCCTTCGCCCACCTGCTGTTCAACATTCTCGGTATCTGTTTGGTGTGGCCTATTGGCGCCATAAGGCGGATACCGATGATCCTGGCCCAGGCCTTGGCCGAGGTGGCGGCTTCCCACCGTTGGCTTGCCATCGTCTATGTTCTGACGGCTTTTTATATCATTCCGTTCACCGTCATTCTGGTATTGGGGTAGAAAATGCTCAAACAATTTTTCGAGATCTTCCGCAAAGACAATCTTCTTCAACAGGCCTTCGACCGGTCGGTCGAGATGCTCGAACTCGACAGTCGGATGTTTGCAACGGCCGTTGAGAGTCTTCGCAGGAGAGACGACGCTCGTCTGGACATGGATGTCTATGCCGCCGATCAGAAGATCAACCACTACGAACAAGAGGTTCGGCGCAAGGCGATGACCCACCTGGCCCTGGGGCAGGGCGCCAATTTGCATGGCGGCATGGTTTTGATCAGTATCGTCATCGATATCGAGCGGATTGGTGACTACACCAAAAATATCGTCGACTTGGCATTGAGGCATCCAGAGCGCCTCCAGTGCGGTCCCTTCGAAAAGAGGATTGGCCGGGTCGAGTCGACAGTGATGAAGGCCTTCGCCAGACTGATCGAAGCTCTGCCGGTATCGGATCAGGAGGCCGCCGGCGAGGTAATGTCCGAGCACTGGTGGATTACGCGAAAGACCGACGACATCGTCAATCGACTGATCGACGGTGAGAGTGGCCTTGAAGGGCCGGATGCGGTGGTGGTCGCTCTTTATTCCCGATTCCTCAAGCGGATCTCGGCCCACCAGATGAATATTGCCTCGAGTATCGTCAACCCCTTCGATCGTATTGGTTTCAGGGATAAGAGCACAGATGCCGAGAACGCCGACACGCAGGTGTGATCCACCAAGGCCGGGCGGCTTTGGTGGACGCTGTCAGCTATCAGCTGTCAGCTCTCAGCCTGGGCATTCAAAGGCGAGTGCAAGGCTACGAAGAGAGGGGAATAGCCACCAGAAGGCACGAAGAGATAGACAATGGAAGCGATGAATATTGAAGCTTATTTGAAGCGCATTGGGTACCAGGGCTCGCGCGAGCCCACGTATGAGACTCTGAGGCAACTCCACCGGGCGCATATGCTTGCCGTCCCCTTTGAGAATCTCGACATCCCTTTGGGCCACCCGATCGTCCTTTCCCTCCCGTCGTTTTATGAAAAAATTGTAGGTCGCCGGCGTGGAGGTTTCTGTTACGAACTCAACGGACTGTTTGCATGGCTGCTCGAGCAGATCGGGTATGAGGTTGAGATGGTATCGGCGCGAGTGTTTGACGGCGCTCAGCCGGGGCCGGAGTTCGACCACATGGTTCTGCTGGTCGAGATGGGAGAGACTTTGGTCGCAGATGTCGGGTTTGGGGACTCATTTCTGGAGCCGCTTCGACTCGAGAGTGGAGACGAGTATGTTCTGTATGACAGCGCCTACCGCCTGATCGGCTCGGATTCCGAAAGGGTCCTCGAGCGGCGGCGAGAGTCTGATTGGGAGCCGCAATTTGTCTTTTCTCCGGTTTCTCGTCGACTCGCTGAGTTTTCCGCCATGTGTCGTCATCATCAGACCTCTCCGGAGTCGACGTTCACACGCAAGACGGTCTGCTCTCTGGCGATGCCGGACGGGCGAATTACGCTGTCCAACAGTCGTCTGATCATAGGGTCAGGAGGGCAGCGTGAGGAGTGGGAGGTCCGGGATCAGGAGGAGTACCGAGCGCTGCTGAAGGACCGCTTTGGGATCGATCTTGATGAAAATGTGCAGATCGACAGGCTGATGGATCCCGGGGCGAAGCCTTCGGAGAATCTCCTCAAGCACCTTCGTTCCTCAGATATACGGGGGGCGGCACAGATCGCAACGCAGGCCACCGCGGGCGTGACCCGGATCGCCGAGGGTGTACACCGGTCCGTGTGGGGCACAATGGGCATTCCCGGCGGCAAGGAACCTGGCCTGACCCGCGGCATCACCGGTCTGATCTACAGGTGCGTGCACGATGGCACGCTGCTGTTGGGCAAAGGCCTGGACACGGTGTTGGCCACGCTGGAGCCGTTTCTCGAGTCGGCTGAAAAAGCCAAACCTGAGACTCCCGAGCGTGAAAGGATGCTGGCGGCCCTCAACGGCGTGATGGGGGATCGCTTGGTCGCCGATGGCAGCCCGTTTGCAATCCCCATGACCGTGCGTCTTCGAGGTAAAGAACTGAGCGGGCAGATGCCGCCGCCGGCCTCTGAGGTCACGGGCAAGGTGCTGCTGTTGATTCATGGTCTGTGCATGAACGACCTCCAGTGGCGGGTGCAGCACAAAGGTGAAGGGTTCGACCATGGTGAGGCTCTGGAACGGACCCTGGGCTACACCCCCGTCTATCTGCGCTACAACTCCGGCTTGCACACCTCTCAAAACGGGCGCGAATTGTCGACGCAGTTGGAGCAGCTGGTCACGTTCTGGCCGGTACCGATTGAAGAACTGACCGTGGTGGCCCACTCCATGGGGGGGCTGCTGACTCGAAGCGCTTTCCATTACGCCACCCAGGAGACCTTGAGCTGGCCGGCCCACCTGAAACACATTGTATTTCTGGGTACGCCGCACCATGGCGCCCCCCTCGAGCGGGCGGGCAACTGGGTAGACGTCATCTTGGGCAGCACGCCCTACTCTGCACCGTTTGCCAAACTCGGCCAACTGCGGAGTCCAGGCATCACCGACCTTCGATACGGGCATATCTTGGACGAGGACTGGCAGGGGCACGCTCGTTTTGAGCGCAGACCCGATAGCCGTAAGCCTGTGCCTTTGCCCGAGGGTGTTGCCTGCTTTACCGTGGCCGCAACCACCGCAACCAAGCCTTCACCGCTGGCGGATCGCCTGATTGGCGACGGTCTGGTGCCACTTAATAGTGCCCTGGGCAACCACAAGGACGCACCACGAAATCTCAAGTTTCCAGATGACTCGCAGTTGATCGTCTACAGCACCAATCATCTGGAGTTGCTGAGCAGCCCTGCAGTGAGCGGGCAAATGATGGCGTGGTT